>CAWUOA010000025.1:0-18622 GCA_963923225.1 uncultured Planctomycetaceae bacterium | reverse complement strand
CCGCTGGTCGATGCCTACCTGGCCCGGCTTCCCGCCGTGCCGCGGCAGGCGCTCGGGAAGATCCGCGCGGCGGTGCACGCCGCGGCGCCAGGGTGCGAGGAGTGTCTCTACTACGGCATGCCGGCCGTGCGCCTCCACGGGGAGCCGCTCGTCGGCTGGCGCGCGGCGGCGAAGCACGGGGCGTTCCACCCCTTGAGCGGATCGACGGTGGCCGCGTGTGCCGAAGCGCTCGCGGCGTACGACACGAGCAAGGGGACGGTCCGCTTCCCGTTCGACGCGCCGCTGCCGCCGGCGCTCGTGAAGAAGTTGGTCGCGGCGCGGATCGCGGAGACGACGCGCGTCGCGCCGGCGAAGGGGACCGCGCCGGCGAAGCGGCCTTCCGCGACGCGCACGGCGGCCAAGCGAGCGACACGGAAGCCCGCCGTCGCGAAGCCCGAGAAGCGCGCACGGCCGGCGCAGCGCCCGGGAGGCTCGTCGGGTCGCCGGCCCCGTTGAGCCGCCGCTGGTCGGCCGATGCGTGCCAGGGCCCCCGGTTTGGGCTCTCGAACGCCGTCGGCACCGGCCCGATCGCCTTGCCCCCTCCGTTCACCCTGCCTACATTCGCTCTTCCCGGGCCGACGGCTCATCGGCGCCCGCGCGGTGGGTCGATGGAAGGCAGGGGCCCCGTCGCGAGATCCCCCCACTTCTCTCGTCGATGCATCCCCGACCCCTCCTCGCCGCCGTCCTGTTCCTCGCCGCCGTCATGCCGGCCGTGGGGGCGGAGCCCGCGATGCTCTGGTCGACGAAGGTGCAGCCCCTCTTCGACCTCCACTGCGTGAAGTGCCACGGGCCGATCGAGCGTCACGGCGGCTTGGAACTCGACACCGCCGAAGCCGCGCTCCGCGGGGGGGATGGCGGGCCGGTGATCGAGGCGGGGAAGCCCGACGCCAGCCGTCTCTTCATGAATCTCGCCGCCGGTGGCGACACGCACATGCCGCCGGAGAAGCAGCTTTCCGACGAGCAGATCGCGGTGGTCCGCGAGTGGATCGCGGCGCTCGCGATCCCCGCGGCAGGTGCCCCGGCCGCGGCCGGGCAGCCACGGGCCTTCGCGACGGTCACCGAGGCGATCGACGTGCTCGTCGCCGAAGAGTGGGCCCGCCGCGGGGTAGCGCCGACGGAGCCGGTCGACGACGCCGCCTGGTGCCGGCGCGTCACGCTCGACCTCGTCGGCCGGATCCCGACCGAGGCCGAACGGCGCGCGTTCCTCGACACGCCCGCCGACTCGCGGCGTGCGGCGCTCGTCGACCGCCTGCTCGAGTCCGACGAGCACGCGGTGCGGATGCGGGAGCTGTGGGACGTGTTCCTCCTCGGTCGGAGGAAGCGTGACTCCCGCGAGGAGCGGCGGCGATCGAGCGGCTGGTGGACCTGGCTCGAGCGCTCCTTCCACGAGAACCGCCCCTGGAACGACGTCGTCCGCGACATCCTCGTGGCACGTCCCGCCGGGCCTCTCGACAAGGGGGTGTCGTGGTTCCTCTACGAGCGGCGCAACGACCATCAGGCGATCGCCGAAGCGGTGGCCCCGCTCGTCTACGGTGCCCGCATCGACTGCGCCCAGTGCCACGACCATCCCCTGGCCCGCGAGATCAAGCAGGCGCATTACTGGGGGCTCGTGGCGGCGTTCAACCGGGGGAAGAACGTCGACGGTTCGAGCGAGGTGGCGGAATCGGCGGTGGGGGGGTTCGTGAACTTCACGAACCTCAAGAAAGAGTCGCAGCCGGCGCTGGTCACGCTGCTCGGCGGCCGGACGGTCGCGGAGGCGAGGCCGGAGGACGGCAAGCAGGAGGAGGACGCCGACGACAAGTACGTCGATCCGGCCGCCAGCCCGCGCGTGCCGAAGTTCTCCCGGCGCGAGGCTTTCGCGCTGGCGGCCACGCGCGACAATCCGCTCCTCGCCCGTGCCTTCGTCAACCGCACCTGGGGGGTGCTCCTCGGCCGCGGGCTCGTCACGCCCGTGGACGAGATGACCACGCGCAACGCCCCGAGCCACCCGGAACTGCTCGACTGGCTCGCGGCCGATTTCGCGGCCCACGGCCACGACGTCCGCAGGGTGCTGCGCGGCATCGTCCTCAGCCGGGTCTACGGCCTCGCGCCCGTCCCGACTGGCGCCGCCGCCGGCGATCCCTCCGCCTTCGCCGCCGCCGCCGAGCGGGCTCTCGCCGCCGAGCAACTCGCCCGCAGTTGGTGCGTCGCCGCCGGGCGATCGCCCGACGACGAGGCCCTGCGGCGGGCGGCCGTCGCCGCCCTCCCCGACGTGCTGCCACGCGAGTACCACGCCACCTTCCAACAGGCCCGGTTTCTCTCTTCGGCGCCGGCGCTTCGCGACCTCCTCGAACCGGTGCCCGAAAGCACGATGGCCCGGATCCTCGCGATGACCGGATCGGCCGAGCGCGTCACCGAGGCTTTCCGGACGGTCTACGGCCGGGAGCCCGACGCCGAGGAGTCGCTGCGGGCGCGGAATCTGCTCGAATCGCGGCCGGACCAGCCGGCGGAGGCGGTCCGCGATCTCCTCTGGGCGCTGCTCACGACGCCCGAGTTTCTCTCCATGCCCTGAGGGCCGCGATGAAGCGTTCCACTCCACCCCTGCGGCCGGGTCAGTGTCCCGTCGACGAGCACCGGCTCCACCGCCGGCTGTTCCTCGAGGGGCTCTCCGGTGCCGTCGGCCTCGGTGGCTTTTCGGGGCTGTTCCACGATCCGCTCCTCGCCGCGGAGGTGAAACGGGAACAGAAGCGGTGCATCCTCCTCTGGCTCTGCGGGGCGCCGAGCCAGTTCGAGACCTGGGACCCGAAGCCCGGCCGTCCGGGGGGCGGGCCGTTCGGGAGCATTCCCACGGCCGTTCCCGGCGTCCATTTCTCCTCGCTCATGCCGGGGTGCGCCGCGATCGCCGACAAGCTCAACGTCGTCCGCTGCATGAAGACGGCGCAGTCGGAGCATCTGCAGGCGATCGAGCTGTTGCAGCGCGGCAACCCCGACCGGGCCGGCTTCACCCGCCCCACGCTCGGCAGCGCCCTGTCGCAGGCGGTGGGGCAGCTCGATTCGCCGATCCCGAACTTCGTGTTTCTCGATCCCGTTCCCGGGGGGAACGAGTTCGAGACCTTCAAGGCGGGGAACTGGGCCGGCTGGCTCGGCGTCGACCACGCGCCGGTGCGGCTGGGGGGCGACTACACCCAGCTGGTGGATTCCGCCGCCGAGGCGGTGGGGCGGCACGACCGCGAGACGCGCGAGAGCTTGAGGAAGTTCCTCACGTCGCGCTACGAGCGCGCCCGCGGCAGCGCCATCGCCCGCAGCCAGAACGCCGCCTTCGAGCGGATGCGCGGGCTCGCGGCGAGCGCGGAGCTCTTCGACGTGGAGCGGCTCCCTCCCCGCGACCGCGAACGCTACGGGCCGGGGAGCTTCGCCCAGCACGCCCTCATGGCCCGGCACCTGGTCGAGCACGGGGCGCCGTTCGTGATGGTGGCCAACGGCATGAACTGGGACAACCACGTCTTCCAGCACGAGATCCACCAGATGCTCGTGCCGGAGCTCGACCGGGTGATCAGCCAGCTCGTCCGCGATCTCGAGGAGCGTGGTCTCCTCGATTCCACGCTCGTGATCGCGATGGGGGAGTTCGGACGGACCCCCTGGATGAACGTGGCACGCGGCCGCGACCACTACCCGACCGCCTGGAGCCTGATGATGACCGGGTGCGGCCTGCGCCGCGGCGTCGTCGTCGGTGGGACCGACGTCGACGGCGTCGACGTCGCCGGGCAGGCGTTCGACGAACAGAACCTCTTCGCCACGATCTTCACGGCGCTCGGCCTCGACCCCCACGCCGTCTACGAGCTGCCCGGCATGCCGACGTTCCGCCGGGTCGAGAACGGGAAGGAGCCGATCGGCGACCTGCTCGCCTGAGCGCATGAAACTCACCCTCGTCCACGACCGCTCCCTGGCCACCGGCGTGCTGGGGCTGGCCCTCGCGCCCGACGGCGGCCGGGCCTTCGCCTCCTGCGCCGACGGCCGCGTCGTCGCCCTCGACCCCGCCACGGGGGAGCGGACGGCGTTCGACGGCGCGCACGGCTCCTTCGCCAGCGGCTGCGTCCTCCTCCCCGACGGCCGGACCCTCGTCTCGGCCGGCTACGACGGCCAGCTCCTCTGGCACGACGTCCCGTCGCGGGCGACCACGCGCCGCGTCCAGGCCCACCGCTTCTGGAGCTGGGACCTCGCCCTCTCCCCCGACGGCCGCCGCGTGGCCAGCTGCACCGGCCAGTACCTCGCCGGGGGCTGGAAGTACGAGCCCGCCGCATCGGACGAGCCGGGGGTCAGGGTCTTCGACACCGCTTCCGGCGACGTCGTCGCGGAGTTCGACCACCAGCCGCCGGTGCTGTCGTGCGCGTTCTCGAGCGACGGCCGGACGCTGGCCGCGGCGAACATGCTCGGCGAGGTGCGCGTCTGGGCGCTCGACGAGGGGGGCGCGCGCGAGCCGAAGACGCGTTTCACCTCACCCGACTTCACCTCCTGGGGCTCGATCAAAAGCCACCACTACTGCGGCGGGATCTACGCGCTGGCCTTCGCCCCCTCCGACGCGTCCCTCCTGGCGTGCGGCATGGGGCCGATGACCGATCCGATGGCGGGCAACGGCAAGATGACCTGGCAGCGGTGGGACTGGCGCACGGGCGAGCGGATCGACCAGATCCACGACGGCCAGCACGGCTCCGGCCTGATGGAGACGCTCGCCTGGTCGCCCGACGGCTCCCGGTTCGTGATGGCCGGGAGGCAGGCGCAGGGCACCTGGAACGTCGCGGTCTTCTCGGCGGCCGACGGGAGCCTGCTCGAGTCGCTCGACACCAAGCAGCGGGTGACGCAGGCCCGCTTCACCTCCGACGGCCGCACGCTCGTCCTCGGCGGCGCCCAGTCGCAGCCCGGGCCCAAGGAGGGCAAGTGGGGCGACTGGGGCCGGGTCCAGGTCTGGTCGATCGAGGGCTGAGCCGGGCCGGGGACGTGACGCCGCTTCAGGCGAGGATCTCGCGCACCACGTGGCCGTGGACGTCGGTGAGGCGGCGTTCGAGGCCGTTGTGGTAGTACGAGAGGCGCTCGTGGTCGAGGCCGAGGATCGAGAGGATCGTGGCGTGGAGGTCGTACACGCTGCAGGGCTTGTCGACCGCCTTCCAGCCGAACTCGTCGGTCGCGCCGTGGTGGAAGGCCTTCTTCACGCCGGCGCCGGCGAGCCACACCGTGAACCCCGCCGGGTTGTGGTCGCGGCCGCTGGCCCCCTTCTGGAAGGTCGGCATCCGTCCGAACTCCGTGACGAAGGCCACCAGCGTGTCGGAAAGGAGCCCGCGTGCCCCGAGATCCTCGAGCAGCGCCGCCGCCGGCTGGTCGAGGATCGGGGCGTGCACCGAATACTGCTCGACGAGCGTCTTGTGCCCGTCCCAGTTCCCCACCCCCTCACCCATGGCGTAGGCGCCGTTGAAGAGCTGCACGAAGCGCACCCCCTGCTCCACCAGACGGCGGGCGAGGATGCAATTGCGGGCGAAGCGGGCCTTGGTGGGATTGGCGGCGTCGTCGGCGCCGTAGGCGGCGAGCGTGGCGGCGGTTTCGGAGGAGAGGTCGGCGATCCGCGGGGCGGCCAGCTGCATCCGCCCGGCGAGCTCGTAGGCGGCGATCCGCGCGGCCAGATCGGTGTCGCCGGGGTTGCGCTCGAGATGCGCCTCGTTCAGACGGCGGACGAAGTCGCGCGTCGCCCGGTCGGCCTCCTCGGGGATCGACGCCGGGCGGGCGAGGTTCGGCACGGGGCGGTCGGCCCCCAGCGGCGTCCCCTGGAACACCGCCGGCAGGAAGCCCGACGCCCACTGGCGCGGCCCGATCTGCGGCACGCCGCGCGGGTCGGGGATCGCCACGAAGGCGGGGAGATCGTCGCACTCGCTCCCCAGGGCGTAGGTCGTCCAGGCGCCCATGCTGGGGAAGCCGTCGAGCGTGTTGCCGGTCGCCATCTGGCTCTCGCCCGGGCCGTGCGTGTTCGACTTGGCGACCATCGAATGGATGAAGCACATCCTGTCGGCGTGCGCGCCCAGCCGCGGGAGGAGGTCGCTGGTCATCGTGCCGCTCTCGCCCCGGGGGCGGAACTCCCACTGCGGCTTGATCAGGTTGCCGTTCTCCCCCTGAAAGGTGACGAGCGCCTCGCCCGAGGCGGAGGGGGGCAGCGGCGTGTCGTGGCGGCGGACGAGCTCCGGCTTCCAGTCGAAGGTGTCGACGTGGGAGAGCGCCCCGGAGCAGAAGATCACGAGCACGCGCCGGGCCCGCGGCGGGAAGTGCGGGGCCCGAGGCGCGAGCGGCCGGGCCGGATCGATGGCGGGGCGGATCGGTGGCTCCGCAGCGGGCAGGCCCGCCCCGAGCAGGCTCGCCAGGGCCATCCCCCCGAGGCCGGTGCCGGCGTCGCGGAGAAACCCACGCCGGTCGAGGAGGCGCATGCCGGGAAGCGAGAGGAGTGGACGCATCGGTGGCACCGGGGGGCCGCGCCACGGGGACGCGGGATGGAAGGGAACCGAGAAAAATTGTCCCTTGGCCGGGGCGGGGGCCGCAAGGCCGCGGCCGATAGACTCTCTCCCGTCCCGCCGAAGCATCGGCCGCAGCGAGAAGAGGACGTTTCCATGAAAGCTCCGAGTGCCAGTCCCACCATCCCTGGCGCCCCGGTTCGGCGGGCGTCTTCCCCCACACCCCGGGCGCCGGTCGCACTCCTGGCCGCGATCCTCCTCGGCCTGCTCGCCTCCTCTTCCGCGGAAGCCCGGCAGCCGGCGGCGGAGGAGGGCTCCGCCGGGGCGCTCCAGGCCCTCCGCGCGGCGCTCGACGCCGGCCGCTCCTGGGACGAAGTCCTCGCCGCCCCCTTCGCCCGCCAGGGGCTCGGCCGCGCCGACGCCGCCGCCGCGCACGACGCGATCGTCGCCGCCTGGCGAGCGCGATTGGTCGAGGAGCGCCGGGCGGAACTCGAGCGGGGGGAGCTCCGCGACGGCGATCTCGTCATGCCCTTCTTCGCCAAGGCCTTCGGCACGAAGCCGGACGGGGGGCACGCGCTGTGGATCTCGCTCCATGGCGGCGGCGGGGCGCCGGCCCGCGTCAACGACTCGCAGTGGGAAAACCAGAAGCGGCTCTACGCGCCCGAGGAGGGGATCTACGTCGCCCCCCGCGCGCCGACGAACACCTGGAACCTGTGGCACGAGGCCCATGTCGACCGGATGTTCCACCGCCTGATCGAAAACCTCGTGATCGTCGGCGACGTCGATCCCGACCGCGTGTACGTCCTCGGCTACTCCGCCGGCGGCGACGGGGTCTATCAGCTCGCCCCGCGGATGGCCGACCACTGGGCCGCCGCCGCGATGATGGCCGGCCATCCCAACGGCGTCTCGCTCGAGCCGGTACGGAACGTCCCCTTCGCGCTCCAGGTGGGGGCCCTCGACGCCGCCTACGACCGCAATCGGATCGGCGCGGAGTACGGCAAGGCGCTCGAGGCCTTCCGCGCGGCCGACGCGGGGGGCTATCGATCGCTCGTCAAGATCCACGAGGGGAAGGGGCACTGGATGGACCGCGAGGACGCCGCCGCCCTCCCCTGGATGGCGGCGTTCCACCGCGATCCGGTTCCCGAGCGGATCGTGTGGATCCCCTCGGCCGCCTCGCGCCGCAGCTCCTATTGGCTCGCCTTGCCGGAAGGGGCCCCCGCATCTCCCGGCCGCATCGCCGTGCGCCGCGAGGGGCAGTCGATCGTCGTCGAGGACGCGGGCGAGGCCGACACGATCCTCGTCCGGCTCGACGACCGATCGCTCGATCCCGACGCCCCGGTGCGCGTCGTCGCCGGCGGGCGTGTCCTCCACGAGGGGCCGGTGCCGCGCACGATCCATTCACTTGTCCGCACGCTCCTCGACCGCGGCGATCCAGAGCTCGCCTTCCCCTGCGAGATCGAGGTCCGCACCGGCGCCCGACCGGTCAGCGCACCGTGAGGAACTCGTTGGCGTTGTAGAGGGCCCGGCAGAGAGCCGGGAGGCCGTGGGCGGCGACGAGCGCCTTTCCGGCCTCGACCTCGTCGACCGCCGCCTCGCGGCCGAAGGCCAGCTGCACCGCGCGGCGCACCTGCGCCTCCGGTGCGTCCCCCGCCTCGCGGGCCACCCGCGCCGCGAAGGCGTCGGCCTGCTCGAGGAGGAAGGCGCCGTTCAAGAGATTGAGCGCCTGCAGCGGCGTGGTGCTCGAGGTGCGCTTGGGCTGGATCTGGGCCGCATCGGGGCAATCGAAGGCGCCGAAGAAGGTGTCGAGCTCCGACCGGGGCTTCGCCTGGTAGATCATGCGGCGGAAGTCGTCGGTGGTGAAGGTCGTCTTCGTCTCGTAGACCTTCACGTAGTTGGCGTTGGGGACGAAAAGGTCGAAGCCGGGGCCCCCCGAGCAGGGCTCGAGGGTGCCGGCGACGGCGAGGATCGAGTCGCGGATCGCCTCCGCCTCGAGCCTCCTGGGGGGATAGCGCCACAGGAGCCGGTCGCCCGCGTCGATGCTCCCCGCGGCGGCATCGGGCCGGCTCGCCTGCCGCCAGGCCCGGCTGGTGACGATGAGGCGGTGAATCGGTCCCAGACGCCAACCATTGGCGACGAGCTCGCCGGCCAGCCAATCGAGGAGCTCCGGATGCGACGGTCGGCCGCCGCCCGAGCCGAAGTCGCTCGGCGTGTCGACGAGGCCGGTGCCGAAGTGCCAGTGCCAGAGCCGGTTGACGATGACCCGTGCCGTGAGGGGATTGGCCGGATCGACGATCCAGTCGGCGAGCGCCCGGCGCCGCGCCGCCTCCCCTTCCCCGCCCCCCCGCCAGTCGGGCGCCCCGATGCGTGAGAGCGCTCCGGGGGCCACCTCCTCCCGCGGCTGCGTCGGATCGCCGCGGAAGAGTCGCTTCGTCGGTTCGGGCTCGGTGAAGCGGCCGCAGTAGGCGAGCGTTCCCGATCCGGCGGCGGCGACGTCGCGCCTGGCGGCGGCGATCCGGCCGGCGGGGCTCGACGTGTCGGAGCGGTTCCCGGGGATCGTCGTGGCGGGGCGATCGGCGTCGCCGCCGCGCGCGTCGCCGAAGGGGAGCCGGTCGAGCTCGCTGGCCACCGTGACCCACTCGACGCCGTCGGCGGAGAGAGCGATCTCGTACGCGGTGGCGACCCGGTCGGCGTACCTCGGCTCGGGTGAGCGGTCGCGGCTCCACTCCACCCGGTCGATCGACTCGGGGGCCGCGAGCTCGAGCGTCACCTCGCCCGAGCCGGGGGTGTTCGAGATCCACGACCGCTCGTTGCCGTACTGCCCGTCGTTGACATGGGCGAGCAGATGGAAGGCGTTGCCCGCGAAGTCTCCCTTCGAGGTCGCCTTCGCGCCGAGGGCGACGTTGCGGCCGTCGCCGGATGAAAACACCTCGAGCTCGTCGAGGCAGGGCTCGGCTCCGCTCGATTCGAGGATCCGGAAACGGACGAATCGGGCGGTGGTCGGCGCGAACCGGTCGACGCAGCGACGGTGGGTCACGGGGGGCCGGGGGGCCGCGACGCCGGCCTCCGCGAGCAGATCGGCCAGACGGGCCCGGCGCGCGAGAGGTTCGTCGCGCCTGGAATCGACAGCCCGCTCGCCATGCTGCACGCCGGCGAAGACCGCCTTGAGGGCGTAGTAGTCGGTCTGCGGCACGGGATCGAACTTGTGGTCGTGGCAGCGGGCGCAGCCGACGGTGAGGCCGAGGAACGCCGATCCGGTGGTGCTGACGATGTCGTGGAGCTCGTCGGCCCGCTGGTTGGCGGTGAGGACCGGATCGGGCGACTTCACCTGGTCCCAGGGGCCGCCGACGAGGAAGCCGGTGGCCACGTCGTGGCCGAGGGTGTCGCCCGCGATCTGGGCCCGCACGAACTCGTCGTAGGGCATGTCGGCGGCGAAGGCCCCGATCACCCAGTCGCGGTAGTGCCAGGCGTTGGGACGCATCTGGTTCATCTCGAAGCCGTTGCTCTCCGCGAAGCGGACGACGTCGAGCCAGTGCCGGGCCTGACGCTCGGCGAAGGCGCGCGAGGCGAGGAGCCGGTCGACGAGGCTCCCGAAGGCGGCGTCGCCGCCGCGCGCGGCCGAGTCGGCGGTGAAGGCGGCGATCTCCTCCGGAGTGGGCGGCAGGCCGGTCAGGTCGAACGAGGCCCGCCGGGCGAGCGTCGCCGGATCGGCCTCCTCCTCCATGGCGAGGCCCTCCCGGGCGAGTCGCGCGGCGATGAAGCGGTCGATCGGATGGGGCGCGTCACCGGCGGGCAGCGGCGGCCGCACGACCGGCTGAAAGGCCCAGTGGGGCTCTCTTCCGGCCGACGCGCCGAGGAGGCTCGCGGGGAGCGAGGCGAGGTCGTCGGGCCAACTCGCCCCGGCGGCGATCCAGGCCCGCAGCGCCTCGATCTCCTCGGCCGGCAGCGGATCGGCGTCGGCCGGCATCCGCGTCTCGGGATCGCCGCTCGTCACCCGGGCGAAGAGGGCGCTTGCCGCCGGGTCCCCCGCGACGAGCCCCTGGGCGCCGGAGTCGCCCCCTCCCGCCGCGACCTGGCGGAGATCGATCCGGTAGCCGCTCTCGGCGCCGTCGGGCCCGTGGCAGGCGCCGCAGCGACGGGCCAGGAGCGGCGCGATCGACGTGGCGAAGTCGGGTGCGCCTCCGGCCGCAGGCTCCGCCCATGCCGCGCCATGGCCGGCCCCGAGGAGCGTGCAGCCGAGCGTGCAGGACACGACGACGCCCAGGAGCCGGGAGAGCAGCCGGGGCAGGAACGGGGATGGCGATGGGCGAAGGGGAAGCACGAGGCGTCCTCCGGGTCGGCGGCCACAACCCAGCGGCCGCCGACCTGATGATACCCGCCGCCGGGGCGATGCTCCCCGGCCGGCCGTCAGCCGAGCAGGTGCTCGAGGACGAGCCGCTCGAGGGCCTCGTAGTCGCGGGCGGCGACCATCTCGTCGGCGGTGTTCACCGGGAACGTCCGCACCTTCTCGACGAGCTTGAGGAACACCGCCTGGCTGGTCGCCAGATGCGCGGTGGCCGATTCCGCCTTCTGGGTGCGCTGCGCCTTGACGTCGAAGCCGACGAACGCCCCGGTGGCGGCGTAATCGACGCTCTCCAGGACCCGCACCTGGTCGAAGGCGCCGCGGAGGTTCGCCGCACCGAAGACCTTGTCCTGGTCGTACTTGAGGCCGTTCTGGTCGTTGAGGTGGACGCTCCACAGCTTGCCGGCGGCCAGCGCGAAGCCCATCTCGTCGGAGGGATCGAGGCCGGCGAGGATGGCGTGGGCGCTCTCGATGAGGACGCCGACGCGGGCCGGGTCGGCACAGCGCGACCCCAGGGCCAGGGCGTGGCCGATGGTGGGGATGAAGGCGGTGTCGACCGGCTCGTTCGGCTTGGGCTCGATGGCGATCCGCACCTTCGGGTCGGCGGCGAGGATGGCGTTGCAGGCCTCGATCATCCGCCGCGAGGCGTCGATCGGGCACTTGCTCTCCCGGACGCCCGTCCCCTCGCGCGCCGGCCAGAGGACGATCAGGTCGGTGCCGAGCGCCTTGGCGACGTCGACGGCGCGCTTCGACCGCTCGATGGCCCACCTGCGGCAGGCCGGATCGTTGCTCGTGTAGCCGCCGTCGATGCCGCTGGGGTGTTCCCAGAGACGCGGGGCCACGAACTCCGCCACGAGGTTCATGTCGGCGAGCTTCTTCCGCATCGCCTCCGCCTTGTGGACGATCTGCGACGGGGAGAGCTCCTCGAGATCGGGCACCGCGTCGTCGTCGTGGAACTGGATGCCCTCGAAGCCGAGATCGACCGCCACCGCGAGGACGTCGTCGAAGGGAACGGCCGGGCGGACCGGAGGCCCGAAGGGGTCGGCGCCGCGGCCGAGGTTCCACGGGCCGACGGAGAAGCGGTACTGCGATTCGGGCATCGGAGGGTTCCTGGGAAGGAGTGTCGGGTCGCCCGGGGTTCCGCGCCTCGTCATGCGGCCGCCGGGGCGACGGGAAGATACCTTATCGGTGGCCGCCGCGCCCCCGAGAGAGGAAAAAGCGGGGGGGAATCGGGTACGCTACCCCGTCCGCCGCAGCCCTCCCGAGTCACCCCCGCCCGTGGAAACGTCCATGCACCGCTCGCCGCCGCAGAAGTCGCTCGACATCAAGCTCGCCCGGATCGTCGCCGATGCCTCCTCGAACGACTTCATCCTCGCCGACGCCAAGGACGCCGACATGGCCTTCGGACTGGCGTCGCCCGGCGTGCGGCGCGGCGGCGATCCGCAGCGCGGCCCCTTCCGGACGATGGAGGAGTTCCGCGACTCGATCCGGAGGCTCGTGAAGCAGGGGCTCGTCGACATCATGTTGATGAGCGGGAGCACCAGCGAAGTGCTGGCGATCGACGAGGGGCTGTTCGTCGACAGCCACGTCACCCCCGCGGTGCGGATGAACGACACCAGCGACATCTGGCTCGCGGCCGGCAGCGGCAACTACCCCCGCCAGCCCGCCCTCCCCTTCTCCACCACCTCGATCCAGCAGGCCCAGTGCGGTCGGATCGACTGCGGCCACGCCGAACGGGGCCGGGGGGCCGATCTCGGCCTCTTCTCCATGACCCTCAACGACGACGCCACGCTCGACCGGGCCATGCTCGAGGCCTACCGCGACTTCCGCGCCGCGGCCGAACGGGCCGGATTCCGCCACTTCCTCGAGGTCTTCTACCCCAACTCCATCGACCGCACCCCCGGCCGGCTCTCGGGCGAGCGGCCGCGCGACGAGCGGCCCAAGTGCATCGCCCGCTTCCTCGCCGACCACGTCGTCCGCACCCTCGCCGGCGTGCCGCGGGCGGGCCGGCCGGTGTTCCTCAAGATCCCCTACCTCGGCCCCGAGGTCACCGAGCAGCTCGCCGCCTACGACCGCTCGCTCGTCGTCGGGATCCTGGGCGGCGGCGCCGGCACGACGCACGACGCCTTCGGCCTCCTCGCCGACGCCAAGAAGCACGGGGCTCGCGTCGCCCTCTTCGGCCGGAAGAT
Organism: uncultured Planctomycetaceae bacterium; assembly: GCA_963923225.1. Lineage (GTDB taxonomy): Bacteria > Planctomycetota > Planctomycetia > Pirellulales > UBA1268 > QWOP01. The sequence goes on along the minus strand of CAWUOA010000025.1, from coordinate 5,588 downwards.
CAACGCCGCCGAGGACCAGCTCGCCTTCGTCCACCACCTCCGCGCGGTCGCCGACGGCCACGTCACCGCGGAGGAGGCGGTGCGGGCCTACCACGGCGACCTGCAGAGGGAGGGGATCACGCCCCACCGCAGCCTCGAGGACGATCTGAAGCGCGCCCCCACGGCGCAGGCCTACGGCGGCTGACGCCGCGGTCCCTCCCACCTCGCGTCCCCGGAGCCCCCATGGCCGCCTCCGACGTCCTCCGCTCGCTCGCCCTGCCGCTCCCGCCGGCCCCGAAGCCGGTCGGGGCCTACACGCCGTTCCTCCGCGACGGCCGGCTGCTCTACACCTCGGGACATCTCCCGCTCCTCCCGGACGGCACGCTCCTCCGCGGCAAGGTGGGGGCCGAGCTCGACGCCGACGCCGGCAAGGCGGCGGCCCGCCAGGTGGCCTGCGCGATCCTCGCCACGGTGGAGAACGCCCTGGGGAGCGTCGACCGCGTGAAGCGCGTGATGAAGGTCCTGGGGATGGTCAACTGCACCCCCGACTTCACCAAGCAGCCGCACGTGCTCAATGGCGCGAGCGAACTGTTCGCCGAGATCTGGGGCCGCGACGCCGGGATCGGCGTCCGCAGCGCCTTCGGCGTGGCGGCGCTGCCGGAAAACGTGCCGGTGGAGATCGAGGCGGTGTTCGAGATCGAGTGAGCGTCGCGCGACTGCGGTATCCTGTCGGGGCACCGCGGCCCTGGGGCGCCGCGGCGGCACGACAACGCGGGCGGGGAGTTCCCCGGCCGGACGAACCACGAGGGGGAGATTTTCCGATGGTGCTTCGTATGACCGGGCGGCGCTGGTGCATCGCGATCGCGGCGCTCGTGGTCGGCGGCGCGGCGAACGCGGCCGAGCCGACGTTCCGCAAGATCCAGCTCACCGACAAGTTCCACGCCGAGGCGGCGGGAATCGGCGACATCGACAAGGACGGCCACGGCGACGCCGTCTACGGCCCCTACTGGTACGCCGGCCCGGCGTTCCAGGAGCGGCACGAGATCTATCCGGCCAAGGACTTCGACCCCAACGGCTACTCCAACAACTTCATGACCGGCGTCGGCGACGTCGACGGCGACGGCTGGCTCGACGTGCTGGTCAACGAGTGGCCCGGCAAGGAAGTGGCCTGGTTCCGCAATCCCGGCCGGGATACCGCCACGGTGCGGGGGAGCACCGGCGGCTGGGCCAAGCACCTCGTCCATCCCGTGGTCGACAACGAGGCCCCCGACTTCCTCGACGTCACCGGCGACGGCAAGGCGGATCTCGTCTTCCACACCGGCGGGATCCTCGGTTTCGCCACCCCCTCCGAGAAGACCGGCACCGAGCGCTGGACCTTCACCCCCTGCTCGGAGAAGGAGGCCTGGGGCCAGTACCAGCACGGCCTCGGCGTCGGCGACGTCAACGGCGACGGCCGCCGCGACCTGCTCATGGCGGGAGGCTGGTGGGAGCAGCCGGCCCCGTCCGCGCCCGGCACCACGCCGCCGGCCTGGAAGAAGCACCCCTTCGCCTTCGGCAAGGGGGGCGGGCAGATGCACACCGACGACGTCGACGGCGACGGCGATCTCGACGTGGTGACCAGCCTCGCCGGCCACGAGTACGGCCTCTCCTGGTTCGAGCAGGTGAAGAAGGACGGCGCGATCGACTTCGTCGAGCACCGCATCCTCTCCGACAAGGCCGACGAGACGCTCGACGGCGTGCAGTTCTCGCAGCTCCACTCGGTGGGCCTGGTCGACATCGACGGAGACGGCCTCAAGGACATCGTCACCGGGAAGCGTTTCTGGGCCCACGGGCCGCAGGGCGACCCCGACCCCGCCGGCACGCCCTACCTCTACTGGTTCAAGCGGCACCGTGCCGCCGACGGCAAGGTGACCTGGACCCCCCACAAGATCGACGACGCCTCGGGCGTCGGCACGCAGCTGGCCGTCGGCGATCTCAACGGCGACAAGCGGCCCGACGTCGTCATCGGCAACAAGAAGGGCGGGTTCGTGTTCGTCCAGGAGGCCGCCAAGTGAGCCATCTCCCCACCACGAGCCTCTCCGGCGTCGGGCCGCTCCACCGCCGCCGGTTCCTCGCCGGCACCGCGGTCGCGGCGGCGGCGATCCCGGCGCTCGGGAGCCGCTCCGTGCCCGCGGCGCCAGCCACGGCGGCCAAGCCGGCCGTCGGACCTGCCGACACCGTCCGCGTCGGCGCCATCGGCGTCGGCGGGCGGGCATCGCTGCTTCTCGAGCAGCTGCCCGAGGGGGCGACGATCGTGGCGCTGTGCGACGTGAACGTCCCACGCGCCTGGGCCTTCCGCGAGAAGAAGGGGGGCGACTGGCCGATCTACGTCGACTACCGCCGGATCCTCGAGCGCAGCGACATCGACGCGGTGATCGTGGGCACGGGGGAGTTCCAGCGGATCCTCCCCTGCATCCACGCCTGCCAGGCGGGGAAGGACGTCTACGCCGAGAAGCCCCTCTCGCTCTACGTGTCGGAGGGGAGGGCGCTGGTGCAGTCGGCGCGGAAGCATGGCCGCGTCGTGCAGGTCGGCACGCAGCAGCGCTCGATGGAGATCAACCGGCTGGCCTGCAAGTTCGTCCGCGACGGCGGCCTGGGCAAGCTGCTCGAGGTCCGGGCGGTGAACTATTCCAACTCGAACCCTGGCCCGTCCCCGTTCCCCGCCGCCGAGCCGATCCCCACCGGCTTCGACTGGAACGCCTGGCTCAACCAGGCCGCGGACCGTCCCTACTCCGGGCAGTGGATGGGGTGGATGGGCTGGCGCGACTTCGCCGGCGGCGAGATGACCAACTGGGGCGCCCACGGCGTCGACCAGATCCAGTGGGCCCTCGGCCGCGACGACGCCGGTCCGGTGGCGGTGACGCCGGTCACCGAAGGGCCCAACGGCCAGGTGGTGATGACCTACGCCGACGGCCTCGAGGTGAAGTTCGTCCTCGACAAGGGGCCCATGGGGGGCGCGGTGTTCGTCGGCGAGAAGGGGAAGCTCGAGATCAACCGCAACAAGGTGACGAGCAATCCCCCCGAGATCGCCGCCGGGATCCTCGCGGCGGTCGACGTCGCGGAGGAGGAGCGGAAGTGGTCGGACGAGCTCGCCCTCTGGCAGGCCCGCCACCACCTGCAAAACTGGCTCGACTGCATCAAGACCCGTGAAAAACCGGTGGCCGACGTGGAGATCGGCCACCGCTCGGTGACCGTCTGCCATCTGGCGAACATCGCCCGCGCCGTCGGCCGGCCCCTCCGCTGGGACCCGGCCGCGGAGCGCTTCCTCGACGACTCGGCCGCCGACAGCCTGCTCACGCGGGAGCGCCGCAAGGGCTTCGAGCTGCCGGAGGTCTGAGCTCGTCCGGGGGCGGCAGGCTCACCGTTCGTGGACGAGCACGGCCCAGCCGACGTCGGCGATGGCGTCGGCCCGGCCGGGAATCCGGATCGGCTCGGCGGCGGCGATCCCGCCGTCCTTCGAGTCCTTCCAGAGGAGCTCGCGGAGCGTGCCGGGGAAGAGGCCGATGATCCCGTCGTCGGCGTCGTCCCCGGTGCTCGGCCGGGCCGGTTTCCCGAACTCGGCGTGGCGGTGGAACGTGGAGCGGAGCCGCTCGACGACGTCGTCGGGCACGCGCACCAACTGCAGGTCGGGGGACCCGGCCAGGTCGGTGCCCGCGACGTCGGGGTTCTCCAGGACCAGCCCCGCGTGTGACTCCCCCTCCACCCGGTCGTCGCGGAGATCGATCACCGCCACCGAATAGGGCGCGCGGGACGCGTTCCAGGCGCCGATGCCGTCGACGGAGCGGAAGAGGAGCCCGACGTCGAAGCTCATCAAGAGCACGCCGACGACGTGGCGGCCCTCCTCGGCATGGTCCGCGCTCCAGATCGGCGCGGAGAAGGCGACTTTGAGCTTGCCGGTGGAGCTGCTGCGGTAGACGGTGGAGCGGTGGACCTGCCGCAGCGGCGGCGGGGTGGCGCCGGGCTCCAGGTCCTGGTCGCCTCCGTGGAAGTAATTGCGCCAGGCGAAGTCCTGGCCGATGGTGTCGGCGCGGGGCGAGCGCGCCACCTGGATCCCCTTGGCGTCGCACACCGTCCAGCTCTCGGCGTCGACGGTACCGCGCGTGGCAGCGGCGATCTCGTCGAGCGCCGTCTGGACCGCCCCCCAGCGGTGCTGCGCCGTCTCGCCGTCGGCGAGCGGGGCTTCGGCGGCCAGGAGCGATGCGACGAGCCGGTCGTCGTCGGCCTCGTGCTCGAGGATCCGCCAGCGGGAGTCGATCTGCAACGCCGCGGTGTTGGCGGCGAGGCGCGCCGCCATGTGCAGCGCCGTCTGCCGCGAGCGGTACTCGTCATGGGCGACGCGGCGGAGGAGCACGCTCGTCACCCCGGCGAGGAGGAGCAGGAGCCCCAGCGCCGCGAACGCGGTCTGGGCGACGGTGCGGTGACGCCGCGACCAACGCGCCAGGCGACGGCCGAGCGGCTCGCGCCAGGCGGCGACGGGGTTGTCGGCGAGGTAGGCGTCGACGTCCCGGGCCAGGTCGAGCGGGGTGTCGTAGCGGTCGGCGGCGTGGCGCGCCATCGCCTTCATGCACACCGCCTCCAGCGCCCGCGACACGCCCCGTTTCACGCGCGACGGAGGGGTGACTTCGCCGGCGAGCACCTTCTGCCGGATGGCGGCGAGGTCCCCCTCGAACGGCGGCTGGCCGGTGATCACGTGGTACAGCGTGGCCCCGAGGCCGTAGACGTCGCTGGCCGGGCCGACAGGCGCCGCGCCGTCGTGCTGCTCGGGGCTCATGTAGGCCGGCGTGCCGGAGATGCCGCGCCTCGCTGCCGCCGGAGCCGTCTCCAGCGCCACCGTCGGCATGACGATGCTCTGCTCGCCGCTTTGCCGGGCGCGGTCGTCGCGGTCGATGCGGGCCGCCAGCCCCCAGTCGAGCACCACCACCTCGCCGAAGCGGCCGAGCATCACGTTGGCCGGCTTGATGTCGCGGTGGACCACGCCCCGGTCGTGGGCGTAGGCGATGGCCTTGCAAACGAGTGCGAACTGCCCGAGCAGTTCGCGGTAGCGGGCGTTGCGCTCGGGGGTGGGGTCGTTGGCCCGGTGGGGATCGTGGAGGTCGGCGATCGCCGCGCCGAGAGTCCGGCCCGGGATGAGTCGCATCGCGTAGAAGGGCCGGCCGTCGTCGGTGGCGCCGGTGACGTAGACCGGGACGATGTTGGGGTGCTCGAGTTGGCTGGTGACCGTGGCCTCGAACTGGAAGCTCTCGCGGAGGTCGTCCTGCGCCACCGCCCAGGCGTTGAGGAACTTCACCGCCAGGTCGCGTCCGGTGGCCTTGTCGCGGGCGACGTGGACGTCCCCCAGGCCGCCGCGGCCGAGACGCCGTTCGATGGCGATGCGGGTGACGGCGCTGACCTCCTCGGGCACTTCGGCCGCCCCCGTCGGGCCGCCGGGGGAGGAGGGTGCGCCCACCGCCGGCGGTGCACCCGCCAGTTCGCGGGTGACGTCGTCGTCGAGGGGGCGGTCGGGGGACAAGGCACGGTTCCGGGGCTGTCTCTTATACACATCTGACGCTGCCGACGATACTCCTTGTGTA
>CAWUOA010000024.1:0-18754 GCA_963923225.1 uncultured Planctomycetaceae bacterium | reverse complement strand
GGCAGTGGGACATGCTCTCCGACTCCGACGCGGTGCAGTTTTCCCGCGAGATCGTCCACGGCTTCGCCAAGCAGCGGCCGGAGATGAACACCAAGACGAAGTGGGGGCTCTACAGCCCGCAGGCCGAGTCGCACCTCCAGAGCATCATGGGCCTGCAGACGCTCAACGGCATCCGGGGCGTCGACTTCGTCCTCTCGCTCCCCGAGGTCGATCCCGCCCGCATCGCCATCACCGGCGCCAGCGGCGGCGGCACGCAGACGATGCTCGTGGCGGCGGCCGACGACCGGGTCGACCTCTCCGGGCCGATGGTGATGGTGAGCACGTCGATGCAGGGGGGCTGCACCTGCGAGAACGCCACACTCCTGCGCGTCGGCACCGGCAACGTCGAGTTCGCCGCGCTCTTCGCCCCCAAGCCGCAGATCATGAACACCGCCGACGACTGGACGAAGGAGCTGGCCACCAAGGGCTTCCCCGACCTCCAGGCCCTCTACGGCCTCTACGGCGCCAAGGACGCCGTGGCCCTGAAGCGCGGCGAGCACTTCCCCCACAACTACAACGCCGTCACCCGCTCCGCCTTCTACACCTTCCTGAACAAGCACTTCGCCCTCGGCGCCCCGGAGCCGGTGATCGAGCGCGACTACGAGTTCGTCGAGCCGGCGAAGCTGAAGGTGTGGGATGCCGAACACCCGGCCCCCAAGGCCGCCGACCCCGACTTCGAGCGCGGGCTCCTCGCGGCCCTCTCCGCCGATTCCGACGCGATCCTGAAGGCGGCCGCGGCGACGAAGGAAGGCCTCCGCGACGTCCTCGCCCCGGCGTGGGAGACGGTCGTCGGCCGCACCGTGGCCACCGCCGGCGACGCCGAGTGGAAGCTCGGCCCCAAGGCCGAGACCGGCGGCGTGGTGCGGATGGAGGGAACGCTCGTCAACACCCACGGCGAGGAGGTGCCGGTGGTGTGGCTCTACCCCAAGAGCTGGAACGGCAAGGTGGTGGTCTGGCTCGACGACGGCGGCACCGGGGCCCTCGAGGAAGGGGGCAAGCCGACGGCGCCCGTGCAGAAGCTCCTCGCGGCCGGCACGACGGTGGTCGCCCCTGGCCTCTTCACCCCCCCCGCCGCCGACGGCAAGACCCGCGTCGTGAAGAACCCGCGCGAGGCCGCGGCCTACACCTTCGGCTACAACCCCACCCTCTTCGCGAGCCGGGTCCACGACGTCCTCACGCTCGTCCGCTTCCTGCGGACGGCGAGAGTCGGCGACCACCCGGCGCCGAAGTCGGTGACGCTGGTGGGACTGGGATCGAAGGGGGGCATCGCGGCGGTGGCCCGGGCCGTGGCCGGCGACGCGATCGACGCCGCGGCGATCGATACCCGCGGCTTCCGCTTCGCCGACGTCCTCGACTACCGCTCGCCCGAGTTCCTGCCCGGCGCCGGCAAGTACCTCGACCTGCCCGGCGCCCTCGCCGCGGCGGCGCCCGGCCGCTTGTGGCTCGCCGGCGAGGCGACGGTGCCCGAGACGGTGGCCGCGGCCGCGAAGGCGAACGGCGCCACGGCGCCAGTGACCCTCGGCAAGGGCACACCGGCCGAGGTCGCGGCCGCCGCGGCCGAGTGGGTGGGCAAGTGACGGCGGGCCGCGAGGCGGCGCTCGGCATCGAGATCGGCGGAACGAAGCTCCAGACGGCGCTGGTCGCCGACGACGGCCGGGTCCTCGCGCGCGTGAGCGACCGGGTCGATCCGGCCGGGGGCGCGGAGGGAATCCGCCAGGCGCTCGAGCGGCAGCTCGCCCGCGCCGTCGACGAGGCCCGCGGCAGGAGCCTGACGATCCGCGCCGCCGGGATCGGCTTCGGCGGGCCGGTCGACCGCGACCGGGGCGTCGTGGCCACGAGCTTCCACGTCGGCGGTTGGGGCGAGTTCCCCCTCGGGCCCTGGGTGGCCGGCGTGCTCGAGCCGCTCGTGGGCCGGGTGCCGGTGCTCCTCGAGAACGACTCCAACGCCGCCGCCCTCGGCGAGGCCCTCGCCGGCGCCGGCCGCGGAGCGCGGGTCGTCGTCTATTCCAATTCCGGCAGCGGCATCGGCGCGGGGCTCGTCGTCGCGGGCACGCTCTACCGCGGCCGCTCGAGCGGCGAGATGGAGCTCGGCCACGTGCGTCTCACCCGCGGCGGTCCGATCCTCGAGGAGACGTCCGCCGGCTGGGCGCTCGATGCCCGGGTCCGTGAGGCGATCGCCGCCGAGCCGGAAGGCGTGCTCGCGCGCGAGGCGGCGCGAACGGCCGCCCCCCCCTCGGCCCGGCTCCTTCCCGCGGCGCTCGCCGCCGGCGACGCGACGGCGCGGCGGATCCTCGACGACGCGGCAGGGTGCTACGCCCACGCCCTCGCCCACGTCGTGCAGCTCTTGAATCCCGACACGATCGTCCTCGGCGGCGGCGTGGCGACGATCGGCGAGCCGTGGCGGGAGAGCGTCGCGCGGCAGCTCGAGCCGCTGCTCATGGAGCCCTTCCGGCCGGCGCCCCCCGTGCGTCTGGCGGCCCTGGGCGAGGACGTCGTTCCGGTCGGTGCGGCACTGGCCGCCTGGCGGGCCGCGGCGGGAGAGGCCTGACCGCTCCCGGTCAGCCGGCGGGCCCGCCGACCGCGTCGATCGACCACTCGAGCGGCCGGCCGGCCGTCACCCGGCACTCGAGGGTGTGGATGGGGGTCCGCTCCAGGAAGGCGGCGCTCCTGAACCCCCGCACGCGCGACTCCGACTCCTCCCCGAACGACACGGCGATCGCGTCCGACGGCAGGGCCAGCGTCAGGCGGTAGCGCGACCGCGGATGGGAGAGGACGGCCCTCGCCCCGTCCACTCGCACGACGACCCCGTCCCCGCAGTGCAGCATCAGCAGGGCCGCGTCGCCGGCGCCGCCTCCCCGCACGCCGTCGGTGAATCGCAGGGCGAGGGCGTCGAGCGCACCCTCGACGCGCCGCGTCACCGTCCTGTCGGGATGGCGGTCGTGGGCCCCCTCGATGCGGAAGGCGTTCCCCTCGCTCGCCCCGGAAAGTCGCGCGAGTCCGGGCTCGATCGAGTAGGGCATGTCCGGCAGCACCAGGGCGTTGTGGGCGACGGCCGAGCGGAGATAGGCCGGGAGCGGCTGCCGGTACTCGTGCGAATGGAAGCCGGGATCGGTGAGCCACTCGACGCCGTCGAAGAAGAGCGTGAAGGAGAGGTCGTCCTCGTGCTTGTGCGTGGCGCTTTGCGCCGTGGCGAAGAGGCAGACCATGAAGGGGCTCCCGTCGTGGAGGCCGCGGACGACTCCGTACCCCGCCTCCGGGAGCAGGACGAAGTCCCGCGCCGGCTCCGGTCCGCACCCGGCGGCGCCGGGGAGGGGCCGCGGCGGATCGGGGAAGGTATCCCCCTGGGCCGGCGTGCTGCCGTCGGGATAGCGGAGCAGTTCGGAGAACGCCGCCATCCCGTCGGAGAGCCCCGCGAACGCCTCCGGCATTCCCGCCACGCGCGACAGATCGACGGCGAACCTGGCGATGTGCTCGATGCCGTTTTGGTATCCGATCGAGTTCTCCACGCAGACCGCGAATCCGCCGTCGCGGACGACGAGCGCGGCGAATTGCTCGCGCAGGCGTTCGCAGGCGCGGTCCCGCCAGCGCGGGGCGCTCGGGTAGTCGGGCATGGCGACCGCGGCCGCGAGCAGCGCCAGGTCCTGGAAACACCCGTGGTTGTGGTGCCGGACCCGCTGGTGCGAGACGTAGAACCCCTCCGACTCGAGCAGCTGCGCGTGCCTGGCGCAGGCCTCGCCGAGCCGGGTCATGACGCGACGGTCGAATCCGCGCTCGATGCCCGCCTCGCGGAGGAGGAGCAGGACCAGCGTGCGATCGGCCACGCCATGTTCGTACCAGGCGTACTTCCTGTCGGGATCGGGCACGTAATAGCTGCGATCGAGCCACTGCGACGCCAGTTCGCGGGCCGCGAACACCGGGCCCTCGCTTCCGGTGGCGCGGGCGTGCAGCAGGAGCATCGCCGCCGGATGGAGGGCGTGCCAGGAGAAGGCGTGGGTCCCCGTCGCCGACAGGCCGGCGGGAAGCGGCGCGTCCGGAGCCCAGGGCAACAGCGACGCTCCGATCAGCGGACATGCCCCCTCCTCCATGAAGGCCGCGGCCAGTTCGTCGGCGCGGCGCAGCACGCTCCCGAAATGCCCCTCCACGGCGTCGCGCCACCCGTCGGGCGCGGGCACGTCGCGGGGCAGGATCGCCGGACGGGCACAGGTCGCCGGACCCGAGGGGATCTCCCCCTCCTCCTCGAAGCAGAGGAGCCGCTCCACCTCGATCGTCCCTCCGCCGTCGCCCGGCTCGCCGCGCATCTCGATCCGGACGTCGCCGACCGGCGTCGCGGCGGGATGGCTCCATTCGTTCTGCAGTCCGTAGAGGATGTCGCCGTACCCGATCGTGACGTCGAACCATCCTCCCTGCGGAGGGTTCGGAACCTTGACGTGGCGGAACACCCCCTCGCAGCCGTGGCCGACGGCGAGATAGCGCATCGAGCGCCACCCGCCGAGGCGGATGCGGGCCGAGAGGCCGTTCGACAGGCACGGCGCCGGGAGATGCACGACGACCCGGTACGCGCCGGCGGCCCCTTCGAACCGGGCGGCGATCCGCTCCCGCCGGACCTCGATCGCGCCGTTGCCCGCCGCCCGGCACGCCGCCCACGGGGTGGGGACCGGCTCCGGGCCGGCCGCCGCGCCGAATCGGTGGCAGGCGCGGAGGTGGCGTTCGGAGAGTGCCGGGGGAATGTCGGTCTCGGGCATGGTCGGCTCCCACAGTCACGTGCCGCGTGCCGTCCCGCCCGGCGACGGACCGGCGAAGAGCGCCATCTCGCAGGCGAGGACGTCGTCGATCGCGCTTTGCCGGCGGACCCGCCGGGCGGCGCTCGCCGACATCGCCGCGAAGCGGTCGGCGTCGAGGACGAGCGCCTCGATGCCGGCGGCGAGTCCCGCCGCGTCCTCGGGCGCCGCGAGGAAGCCGCACTCGGCATCGACGAACTCGGGGATCGCTCCCACGGCGTTGGTCACCGGCACGAGCCCGGAGGCCATCGCCTCGTCGCGCGACACCCCCTGGCTGTCGCAGCGCGACGGCCGGAGGAAGACGCCGTGCTCGCGATGCATGTCGCGGATCTCGTGCGGCGCGAGGAACCGCCGCTCGATGGCCACGTTCGGCATCCCGCGGAGGGGCGCGAGGACCTCGTCGAAGAGCCGGCCGTCCCCCACGAAGCGGAACTCGAGCTCGCCGAACCAGGGCCGCGTCGCCAGGTCGAGCACCGCCCGCACCGCCAGGTCGTTGGCGTACGTCCGCGTCGCGTAGGATCCGATCGAGAGGATCCGCTTCCGCTGCTCGGCCGGCTTCGGCCGGTAGGCGAACAGCTCCGTGTCGATCGGATTGTGGATCACGGTGTACCGGTCCTCCGGAATCCGCACGCCGAGGTCCTCCATCACCTCCTCGGCGAACGAGCGCGACACGAACACCAGCCGCAGGTCGTCCGGCGCCTCGGCGAGCAGGCGACGCCAGAACGCCACCCGGGCGTCGCTCGCCTCCCGCGCCGCGGCGCGCTCGGCGTCGGTGTCGTAGTTGAAGTCGCGCCGCCACCAGGGCTGGATCTCGACGCCGTGGACCCACACGTGGATCGGCGTGGAAGGGGCGTGTCGGCGGATCAGGTCCCACATCGGCTCGTCGAGGAAATGGACGAGCAGGCCGCGGTGCCGCCCCGTCTCGAGGAGCCGCGCGAGGTGCACGGGCGATCCCGTGGCCACGTCGACGCCGCGGTACTCGGCGAACGAGGCCGGAACGCCGTCGCGCAGCCGGAAGACGTCCACCGGCCGCCCGCGCGCGGCGTATCCGGCGACGCGCGTGTGAACGAATCCGAAGCGGTAGAGATCGCCGTACGAGGGATACTGCCGGGCGATGAGCAGGTGTTCCCGACGGAGAAGCGGCGGAGCCACCGGACGGACCGGGCGACCGATCCGCAGCCCGCGGATGGTGGACGCGCCCGGGCCGGTGAGGCGGAGGCCGAGGCGAACCCGCGCCGTGCCCGCCGGCACCGGCAGGTCGATCTCGTGCCCCGCGTCGCCGGCCACACGGCCGAGCGGCTGCCGCGCGTCGTCGAGGAACGTCACCACCAGCCCCGGCGCGAGATCCCCTTCCGCTTCCAGGCAGCACCGGGCCCGCTCGTCGAAGCCGAGCCGCGCCGGGGCCACGTCGCTGGCAGCCTGCCACCAGCGGGTCTCGCCGGCAGCGAACGTCGAGTCGATCCGCCACGCCTGGCCGACCACCTCCGCGACCAACCGCCGGCCGCGTCTCGGGGGAAAGAGCCCGGCCAGATCGGCGCCGGTGATCCCCGGCCGATCGGCCGCCGGCAGCGGCTCTCCCGCGATCCGCTCGGCGTGTGCCACAAGCGCGGCCGGGTCGATCCCCTCGTCGACGCCGGGGAGCAGGCCGTCGACGGCGGCCAGGCTGCCGTCCCGCGCGGCCGGCGCCCCCTCCTCGCAGTAGCCGAACTCGTCGACCGCGACGAGCCCCACTCCGTCGATCGATGTATCGGGCAGCCCTCGCGCCCAGGCGGCGAGCGAGCCGGAGGGAATCGCCTCCGCCTGCACCAGCGCCCGTCGCGCCGCCAGTCGCTCGACCGGCACGTACCGCGCCGCCCCGTCGACGAGGCGCACCGCGCCGTCGTCGAAGCGCCGGAATCGGCAGGCCTTGCCGACGGCGCGGGCCCGGGCGTAGCGCGTCGCGAGGGCGAGATCGAGGAGATAGTTCGGCCCATGATGATCGGCGGCGACGATGCCGGCGACGAGTTCCCCGGGCTCGAAGCAGCCCGGGCAGGCCGTCTCCTCGGCGTCGCGTTCGCGGAGCACCCGCACGGCCGCGTCGCCCCCGGCCCCTTCCTCGACGCCGTCGGCCACCACGAGCAGCAGGCGCTTCCGCGCGTACCGCTGCCGCTCGAACGCGGCGCGGAGGGCGCGGGCCTCGTCCCGATCGGCGGCGCGGGCGACGACGGCGACCGGCGGAAGGAGGTCGGGCCGCGGCGCCCCCCGCACCTTCGACACCACCTCCGCGAGCCGGTCCTCGTAGGTGTGCCGCTCCATCACCTTCCGCAGGCCGGCGAGCCTGAAGGCGCGGCTGGTCGTCTCGTCGCGCTCCACCGCGTCGAGCCGCCGGACGACCTCGCCCGCGTCGTCGGAGCCGATGACCAGATCGCCGAAGAGGGTGCGGACGGCGTGGGAGAAGTTGCCGAGGGTGAGCGTGTTCGAGGCGAGGAGCTCGAAGACCCGTCGGGCGCACATGCTCGGCGAGTGCTTCACCGTGTTCATGGTGATCGCGTAGCGGTAGCCCTTGTAGGCCCGGTCGATTTCGCCGTAGGGGAGGTGCCCGACGACGAGCGGCCGGAGATCGTCGGGGAAGCGGTAGAGCGGATCGTCGCGGCCGTGGTTCCGGTCGTAGATCACCACCGGCTTCCGCGCCGCGAGCGCCGCGAGGAGACCGCGCAGGTCTCGCGACCGTTCCGTGAACCGCTCGTACCAGGCGCCGGCGAAGCAGAAGGCGTCCTTCCGCGGCAGCGTCTCGAGGGGATGGGTGTGGGCCGGCTGGCAGGCGAAGGGGAGGAGGTGGATCCGGTCGTGTCCGAGGGCCTCCCGGTAGGCGGGGATCCGATCGACGTCGGTGGTGAAGACCCGGTCGAAGCGGCGGGCGGTGCCGAGGAAGGTGTCGAAGTGGACCGGGTCCTCCTTGTTCCAGAAGACCGTCGGCACGCGGGCCTCGCGGCACCAGGCGAGGATGCCGTCGAGTTCCGCACCGGGCCTGTGGACCTTTCCGGTCCACAGGTCGTCCTTTCCCCGCCAGGCCGACTCGACCAACAGCAGCTCCGGCCGGTGCGCCGCGAGCTCGTCCCGCCATCCCGTCGGCGTCAACTGCAGGAGATCGCACTCCGGCTCGAACGACCGCCAGGTGAACTCGTCCATGATGGCGGCCACCCGGAGGCTGCGGAGCATCCCGGGCCCCTCCGGCCCGCCCACGCCGTCGCTGGTCCGATCCCGGACGCCGCCGTCGGAGACCGCTTCCGACCCGCTCCCGGCCGACCGACCCACGGCACGGCGCAGCCAATCCTCCGCGATTCGCCAGAGCGTCATGGGGGATCCCGAACGATTGCCTGAGACGTCACGAGGTGATGGAGGAACCCGCAATGCTCGAACGGTCGCCCACGAAGGCGACCCGAGAATAGCCGTGATCAGGGTGACATCTCCAGCACCGCGGGTTCCTGTGGCGTCGTGACACCCCGGTCGGATCGATCCGACGCTCGCCGAGAGGAGACGTTCCTTCGAGGGCCGATTCCCGGGAAGCGATACAATGGCCTTTTTCCTTCGCACCTCCGGAGCCACGCCATGACCGCCGCCGCGAAGAACACCGTCGACTGGATCGCCGACTACGTCGCCGCGCAGGACCGGGCGATCCGCTCCGTGCCGGCCGCGGAGATCGCGGCGGTGATCGAGGTGGTGAAGAAGGCGGGGCGCGAGGGACGGCGGATCTTCGTCTGCGGCAACGGCGGCAATGCGGCGAACGCCGCCCACTTCACCACCGACCTGGGGAAGAACGCCTCCGCCGCGGCCCCCAAGCCCTTCAAGGTGCTCTGCATCGCCGACAACACCGCCTGGATGACGGCCATCGGCAACGACTTCACCTTCGACGACGTCTTCGTCCGCCAGCTTGGCAACCACGCCGAGAAGGGGGACCTGCTCATCCTCTCGAGCGTCAGCGGCTCCTCGCCGAACCTCGTCGCCGCCTGCGAGTGGGCGCGGAAGCACGGGGTGGAGACGGTGGCGCTGGTGGGGCAGAAGCGCGGCAAGGTGGCCGACCTCGCCGACCATCTCCTCGTCGTCGGCGACGGCCACTACGGCCGCGTCGAGGACGCGCAGATGAACATCCTCCACATGATCTGCTACGCCGTCTGCGAACTCGGCGCCTGACGCCAACCCGCGCCCACTCTCCCCCTCATCGCCCCCCATCGACGCGAGCGACGGGGTTGGCCCTTGCCCCTGGCGTCGGCGCCGTCGGCAAGCGAAGCCAGGGATGGCGAAGCGCCGCCGGCGTCGAGTGAGCGGAGGCCCCGGAGGGCCGCAGCGAACGTCCGGCGTCAGGGACGAGGGCCAACCCCCGAGCGGGGCACGCTCCCGAGCGCCGCCAACCCCGCGCGAGCCCGACGGCCACCCATTCGCCCCGCGAATGCCCGCCCCCGCGCTTTCCCGGACCCGATTCGGCCCGGCGCCGACGCTGGAACTGCTTTCAGCCGCGGCGGCAAGGATTTAGAATTGCCGCCGGGGGAGCCGATACCTTGCACACAACCTGCAAGGTCTTCCCGCCGGCACGTCTTTTCGTGTCACGTCCAGACCTCCCGGATCGCGCAGACTGCCACGCGGCACCCGCCCACGGCACCGGTGCGATCCGGTCCGCCCACACCCGAGGACACCCATGCCCCGCGACGAAGCGAAGAAGTCGACCGCAGCCGAGAGCCCGAAGGGGGGCCGGAGCACCCGCCGCCAGTTCCTCGACACCACGGCGGCCGCGGGAGCGGCGCTGGCCGGGGCCGGGATCGCCAAGGGGCAGGAGAAGACGGAGACCCCGAAGGTCTTCGCCGGCGGCAGTGACGCGATCCGCCTGGCGCTGATCGGCTGTGGCGGCCGCGGCGGCGGCGCGGCGGTCGACGCGCTCTCCGTGCAGGGGGCGCCGCTCAAGCTCGTCGCCATGGCCGACGTCTTCAAGGAGCGGGCCGACATCGTGCGCCGCTCCGTCGGCGAGCAGTTCGAGCAGGAGAAGTTCGACGTGCCCGACGAGCGGGTGTTCGTCGGCTTCGAGGCCTACAAGGAGGCGATCGACTACCTCAAGCCGGGCGACATCGCCATCTTCGCCACGCCGGTCGCCTTCCGCGCGGCCCACTTCGCCTACGCCATCGAGAAGGGCGTGCACACCTTCATGGAGAAGCCCGTCTCCATCGACGGCCCGAGCACCAAGCGGATCATCGAGCTGGCCAAGAAGGCCGACGAGAAGAACCTGAAGGTGGGCGTGGGGCTGATGTGCCGCCACTGCGACCGGCGCCGCGAGCTCTACGACCGCCTCCAGAACGGCGAGGCGGGCGAGCTGATGGACTTCCGCGGCTACCGCATGCACACCCCGGCCCAGAGCCCGAACCTCTTCCCCGGACCGCCCGAGGGAATCAGCGAACTGCTCTGGCAGATCCGCCGCTTCCACGGCTTCATCTGGGCCTCCGGCGGCATCTACAGCGACTACTACGTCCACCACATCGACGAGGTGTGCTGGATGAAGGGGGCGTGGCCGGTGACGGCCGAGGCCACCGGCGGCCGCCACGAGAAGCTGAAGATGGACGACCAGAACTTCGACAACTACGCCGTGGAATACACCTTCCCCGACGGGACGAAGTTCTTCTACTCCGGCCGCCACATCAAGAACTGCGATCAGAAGTTCGGCGTCTTCGGCCGCGGCACGAAGGGGGCCTTCACGATCTCCGCCAGCGGCCACTCGCCGGCCAAGTGCGCGATCTACAAGGGCCAGGCCGACGACAAGGACAAGCTCCTCTGGACGGCCGAGCAGCCGGAGCCGAACCCCTACCGCCGCGAGTGGGAGCATCTCGTCGACGCGATCGTCAACGACAAGCCCTACAACGAGGCGGTGCGCGGGGCCGAGGCGAGCCTGGCGACGGCGATGGGCCGGATCGCGGCCCACACCGGCAAGCTCGTCACCTACGACGGCCTGCTCAACGGCGACTACGACCTCACCAAGGACGTGGCCGGCTTCAACGCCAATTCGCCCGCCCCGGTGAAGATGCTCCCCGACTACACCTACCCGGTGCCGTCGCCGGGCAAGTTCAAGTACGAGTACCACGACTGAGCCCGCTTCGGCTCGTCGGGAAACAAACCGACCCCGGGGCGCGCGCCCCGGGGTCGGACCGTTCCTGGGGACGCCGGCGGCGACTCCCTTGGCCCGCCCCGATGCTCGATCGACGTCGACTCGCCGCGCCCTCTTCCTCCACCGCCCCCTCGAGAACACCGCCCCGATGCCCGCCACGCCGCTCACGCGCCCCATCGTCCAGATCTCGCTCGACCTCACGAACATCGACGAGGCCCTCGACACCGCGGCGATGGCGATCCGCGCCGGGGTCGACTGGCTCGAGGCGGGCACGCCGTTGATCCTCGCCGAGGGGCTCCACGGCGTCCGCGCCCTGCGGAAGGGCTTCCCCGGCGTGCCGATCGTGGCCGACCTCAAGACGATGGACGGCGGCTACCTCGAGGCCGAGATGATGGCCAAGGCCGGCGCCACGCACGTGGTGGTGATGGCGCGGGCGCACGCCGAGACGGTGAAGTGCGTCGTCAAGGCGGGCCGCGACTTCGGCGTCGGCGTGATGGGCGACAACATGATCTGCGAGGACATGGTCGCCGGGGCCAAGTGGCTCGAGGACCTGGGCTGCGACTACGTGATCCATCACGTCGGCTACGACGAGCGCCGCGGCATCGCCGCCGCCGGCCACCGGATGCCGAGCCCGCTGGACAAGCTGCGCGAGGTGGTGGCGGCGGTGAAGGTGCCGGTGCAGGCCGTGGGGGGGCTGTCGCTCGAGCAGGCGATCCGTTGCCCCGAGTACGGAGCGCCGCTGGTCGTCCTCGGGGCGCCGCTGACGATCGACGCCGACTCCTTCAAGACCGCCGACGGCAACCTCGAAGCCTCGCTCAAGAAGATCTGCGACGCCGTCCACGCCCAGCCGCTGCCGGCGAAGGCCTGACGCTCGTTCCCGCGAACGATTCCCTCCCCTCCGGAACACACGCCATGTCGAGCACCTGCCCCGGTGTCGTCAACTTCGCCGCCGCCAAGGGCTCGGTCGAGATTCGCCCGATGCCCCGGCCGGAGATCGGCGACTCGGACGTCCTCCTCGAGGTCGCCAACGTCGGCGTCTGCGGCAGCGACCTGCACCAGTGGACCGGCGACCATTCCTGGCAGGTGAACTATCCGGTCGTGCTGGGTCACGAGTTCGGCGGCCGGATCGTCGAGACGGGGAAGGACGTCGAGGGCTGGAAGGCGGGGGACCGGGTGGTGAGCGAGACCGCCGCCATCATCTCCGCCGACAACCCGATGACCCGCCGCGGCCTCTACAACCTCGATCCGACGCGGAAGGGATTCGGCTACGGGGTCAACGGGGCGATGACGAAGTACGTCCGCGTGCCCTCGCGGATCCTGCACCATGTGCCCGACACCCTCCCCTTCGAGCAGGCCTGCCTCACCGAGCCCTGCTGCGTGGCCTACAACGCGGTGGTGAGGAACGCCCGCATCGAGCCGGGCGACCGGGTGGTGGTGCTCGGGCCGGGCACGATCGGGATCCTCTGCGCCGCGATGGCGCGCCTGTGCGGCGCCGAGGTGGCGGTGGTGGGACTGGAGGCCGACAAGGGGCGGCTGGCGATCGCGGAGAAGTACGGCTGCGAGGGCATCGTCGGCTCGGCCCGTGACTGGGCCTTCGCCCGCGACGGCCTCGGCTGCGACGGCGTCATCGACGCCGCGGGCGCCAGTGCCACCCTGAAGATCGCCCTCGATCTCGTCCGCCCCGCCGGCTGGATCAGCAAGGTGGGCTGGGGCCCGCAGCCGCTGGGCATCTCGCTCGATCCGCTCGTGCAGAAGAACGTCACCCTCCAGGGGAGCTTCAGCCACAACTGGCCGATCTGGGAGCGGGTGCTCGCCCTCCTCACGAGCGGCCAGCTCGACGTCAAGCCGATCATCGGCGGCGTCTGGCCGATCGAGAAGTGGCACGACGCCTTCGAGGCGATGCACTCCGGCCAGGTGGTGAAGAGCGTCCTCTCGCCCGCATGAGATCCCCGACACCGCGACGACGACGGGGCGAGCCGGCGGAAGCGACGGACGGCGTCCCCACCGACACGCTCGTCGTCGAGGGGGGCACGCTGGTCCTCCCCGACCGGCTCCTCCATGACAGCCGGATCGTCTGCCGCGCGGGGAGAATCGTGGCCATCGGACCGGATGCCCCCCGTCCCCGGGACGGCCTGGTGATCGACGCCCGGGGCGGGTACGTCGCGCCGGGCTTCGTCGATCTGCACGTGCACGGCGGGGGAGGCGCCGACTTCATGGACGGCAGCGAGGCCGCCGTGCGAACGGCGATCGCCGCGCACGCGCGGCACGGCACGACGACGATCCATCCCACCACGACCACCGGCGCACCGGACCGGATCGACGCCATGCTCGACGCCTGCCGCGCGGTGCGCGACGCGTGGCGGCCGGGCGAGGGGGCGAGAATCGCCGGCATCCACGTCTACGGCCCCTATTTCGCCGCCGACAAGACCGGCTGTCACGACCCGCGGGGGCGCCGCGATCCGCTGCCCCGCGAGTACTCGCGGTGGTTCCGGGACGACCTCGTGACGATCGCCACCTGCGCCGCCGAGCTCCCGGGCGCCGAGGCGTTCTACAGGGCCGCCCGCCGACACGGGTGCCTCGTCACGTGCGGCCATTCCAACGCCACGTGGACCGAGATGGAGCGGGCGTTCCGCGCCGGCGTGCGGCACGTCGACCACTTCTGGTGCGCGATGAGCTCCGTGGCGTCGTTGCGCCCGCGCTGCGGGACGCCGATGCAGGCCGGCATGGAGCAGTTCGTGCTCGCCAACCCCGCCATGAGCACCGAGGTGATCGCGGATGGCGCGCACCTGTCGCCGGAGCTGCTCGCCTTCGCCCTGCGGATGCTGGGCCCCGAACGGCTCTGCCTGGTGACCGACTCCAGTCGGGCCTGCGACATGCCGGCCGGCCGCTACCGCTTCGGCCCGCTCGACTCCGGAACCTGGTTCGAGAGCGACGGGGCGGTCGGTCGGGCCGACGGGTCGCTCGCCAGCAGCGTGAAGGGGATGGACCACATGGTCCGCACCATGAAGGCGGCCACCGGAGCGGAGCTTCCCGCCGTGATCCGCCTGGCGAGCCTCACCCCCGCCGAGCGCGCGGGCATCGCGACCGACTGCGGCAGCCTGGCGATCGGCAAACGCGCCGACCTGCTCGTGCTGTCCGAACGCCTCGCCGTGCGGCGGGTGTTCGTCGCGGGCGTGGAGACGCCCGTGCGGACGGGGGCCGCGGAGAAGCCGGGCGGACCTCGGCGACGCGTTTCCGGGTAGACTCCTCCCCGATCGTCCACGGAGCCCATCATGCGTCTGGCTGGAAAAGTCGTTCTCGTCACCGGCAGTGCCACCGGCATCGGCGCGGCGATCGCGCGCCGCGCGGCGGCGGAGGGGGCGAAGGTCGTCGTCCACGGCCTCGAGGCCGATCTGGCCCGCGACGTGGCGGCCGAGCTCGACGCCCGTCACGGCGCGGGCACCGCCACGGTCCACGTCGAGGAGCTCGCCACGCCCGGCTCGGCGGCGCGGCTGGTGGCGGCGGCGGTGAAGGCCTTCGGCCGGCTCGACGGCGTGGTGAACAACGCCGCGATCGTCGCCTCGGGGGATCTGGCCTCGACGACGCGCGAGCTCTTCGAGCGGATCATGGCGGTGAACGTGCTCGTGCCGCTCGAACTGACGCGCGAGGCGCTCCCCCGGCTCGCCGAGACGCGGGGCAACGTCGTCAACATCGGCAGCGTCAACGCCCACTGCGGCGAGCCGAACCTCCTCCCCTACAGCCTCTCCAAGGCCGCCCTCCAGGCGGCCACGCGGAACCTCGGCGACACGCTCTTCCGCGAGCATGGCGTGCGCGTGAACCAGGTGAACCCCGGCTGGGTGCTCACCGAGAACGAGATCTCCCGCAAGCGTTCGCAGGGCCTCGACGACGACTGGCCGGGACGCGTCGGTCCGCAGTTCGCCCCCTCCGGCCGGCTCATCGCGCCGGAGGAGATCGCCGCGGTGGTCGTGACGTTCCTCTCCGACGAGTGCGGGCCGGTGAGCGGCCAGGTCTGCGATCTCGAGCAGTACCCGCTCCTCGGCCGCAATCCGCCCAAGACGATCGGTCCGCGCGTCGGCTGATCCGCGTTTTCCTTCCCGCCCAAGAGGGCTCCCATGCCGCCGCTGCCCGCCACCGCCCGCACCGCCGTCCCGCGCCTCGCCGCCTTCCCCAAGGCCTACATGCAGGCGCTGGTGAAGGACGGCAGCATGAAGCTCGCCGACTGGATCGAGCTCGCCTCCGGCCTGGGCATCGACGGCCTCGAGTGGTACGCCGGGTTCCTCGAGATGGCGGACGAAGCGGCCTGGCCCGGCTTCCGCCGCGCCGTCGAGGCCCGCGGGATGGTGATCCCGATGCTCTGCTGCTCCCCCGACTTCACCCATCCCGATCCCGCCTTCCGCGCCAAGGAGATCGAGAAGCAGCGGTCGTGGATCCGCATGGCCCACGCGCTCGGGGCGGGCTGGTGCCGGACGCTCTCCGGCCAGCGCCGGCCCGAGCTCACCGCCGACGAGGGGGTGCGGTTGGCGGCCGAGTCGATCCGCGCCTGCCTGCCGCTGGCGCGCGAGCTGGGCGTGACGCTGATCATCGAGAACCACTACAAGGACGACTTCTGGGAGTACCCGGAGTTCGCGCAGAAGATGGAGGTCTTCTGCAAGCTCGTCGACGCCCTCCCCGACTCCGGCTTCGGCGTCAACTACGACCCGAGCAACGCCTACATCGCCGGCGACGATCCGCTCGAGCTCCTCCGCCGCGTGTCGCACCGGGTGGTGACGATGCACGCGAGCGACCGCTTCCTCATCGAGGGCACGCTCGAGGACCTGCGCCGCGAGGAGGGGGGAAGCGCGGGGTACGCCAAGCGTCTCCGCCACGGCGAGATCGGCAAGGGGCTCAACGACTACGACGCCATCTTCTCGGAATTGAAGTCCAAGGGCTTCACCGGCTGGATCAGCATCGAGGACGGCGTCGACGGCTTCGACCAGCTCGAGCGGTCGGTGGCGTTCCTGAAGCGGAAGATCGCCACGCACTTCCCCGGCTGAGCGGGAATCTCAGTCGAGCGGACCGGCGAGGATCCGGTCGTTGCCGCTGTCGGCGACGACGAGCCGGCCCTGCGGATCGATCCGCGCCGCGTGGGGGCGGTCGAGGTGGGTCGATCGCCAATCGGCGCCCACCTCCGCCCCGGCCTGCCCCGGCACGCCGGCCACCGTCTCGATCGTGTCGGTGGCGGGGTCGTAGCGGCGGATGCAGTGGTTCTCGGTGTCGCAGACGAGGACGCGGTGCCGGGAGTCGACCGCCACGTACTTCGGGCCCGCCAGCGACGCCCCCCGCCCCGGGCCGCCGTCGCCGCCGAAGCCCGCCTTCCCCGAGGCGTTGACCGCCAGGCGCGTCTTCCCGTCACGGATCGCGATCAGGGCGTTCCCCTCGCGGAGCGCGAGCCAGATCGTGCCGTCGGGCGAGGCGCAGGCGGCGCGCGGGCCGGCGAGCGGCGTGGCGGTGGCAAGCGCGTCGTCGAGCGGCGTCCCCTTCGTGCCGTCGCCGCAGAGCGTCGTCACGATGCCGCTGGCGAGATCGATCGAGCGGAGGCGGGCGTTGCCGAGATCGGCGACGAGCACCGCTCCGCCCCCCGGCACGAGCGACACGCAGTAGGGCTGGTCGAAGCGGGCGTGCACCGCCGGCCCGCCGTCGCCCGAGAACCCCGCCGCGCCGGTGCCGGCGATCGTCCGCGTGCGGCGCGACACCGGGTCGAGGGCCACGATGCGGTGGTGGAAGGTGTCGGCGAGGAACAGCGTGCCGTCGGAGGCGATGGCGAGGTCGTGGAGGCCGTCGAAACGCGCGGGCGCCGACGGGTCGAGCGGACCGGCCTGCTTCGCCGCAGGCGTGTCGGTGCGACGGAACTCGCCCGTCACGAACTCCGGCGTCGCGGCGGCGCCCGGGGCCGCGGCGGGAAGGCGAAAGACCCGGTTGGCCCGGGTGAACTCGACGCCCCACAGGACGCCGTCGGCGTCGGTCGCGGTGGCGAACGGCTCGTTGACCCGCTCGGCCGCCGGCTCGGTGCCGGCCCGCCCGGCGGGGCTGCCGACCACGACCTCGACCCCGGCGGCCGGCGCCGCCAGCAGCGCCAAGAGCGTCATGGCGAGCGTGCGTGTCCCTGGCGTGCGGCGGCTTGGCGGCATCGAACCCTCCTCGTGACGAGCGGCCCGGGGGCTCGATGCACCCCGGATCTCCCGCCGCAGTGTCGATCCCGGCGCGGCGGAGCGTCAAACCGGCTCCGGTCGAAAGAGCCGATTGCCACCCCCGGCGGAAGAGGGGACAATTCAGCGATGTTCTCAGGGGCCGGGGTGAAGCGAGGGGAGCGTGGACGTGGGGCGGACACCGAGCGGGATCGTTCGAGCGCGCCGCGGCACCGCGAAGGTCGTCGCCTGCCTGGCGGCGCTGGCCGCCTCGATCGTCACGCTCCCGGCCACGCCGCTCCGCGCCGACGAGCGGCTCGCCTTTTTCGAGGAGCACGTTCGTCCGCTCCTGGCGGTGCGCTGCTTCTCCTGCCACGGTCCCCAGGCCGCCCACGGCGGGCTCCGCCTCGACGGCCTCGAGGCGATCCTCCGCGGCGGCGACACCGGCCCCGCGATCGTGCCGGGCGATCCGGCCGCGAGTCTCCTGGTGACGGCGGTGCGGCAGGAGTCGCTCCAGATGCCGCCGGAAGGGGGCAAGCTCTCGGACGACGAGATCGGGGCGATCGAGGCCTGGGTGCGCGACGGCGCCGTCTGGCCCGGTTCGCCGCCGGCGGAGGAGATCCTCGCCGCAGGGATCGCCGCGGCGCCTGCCGGCCCCAAGCTCCGCCCGCGGCCCGCCCGGATCACCGACGCCGACCGCGAGTGGTGGGCCTGGCGGCCCCTGGTGCGGGAAGCCGTCTCCGCTGACGGCCGCCACCCGATCGACGCGATCGTCGACGACACGCTCGCCGCGGCGGGGATCGAGCCGCTCCCGCCGGCCGACCGGCCCACGCTCGCCAGGCGGCTGTACTTCACGACGCTCGGCCTCCCCCCCACGGCCGCGGAGATCGACGCCTTCGTGGCCGACGACGCCCCCGATGCGGTCGGGCGTCTCGTGGACCGGCTCCTCGCCGACCCGCGGCACGGGGAACGCCTGGCCCGCCATTGGCTCGACCTGGCCCGCTACGCCGACAGCGACGGCTTCCGCCAGGACGCTCCCCGCCCCCACGCCTGGCGCTACCGCGACTGGGTCGTGGAGGCCTTCCGCACCGACATGCCCTACGACCGCTTCGTCACGGCCCAGCTCGCCGGCGACGAGCTCGCGGGCACCCCGGAGGCGCTGGTCGCCACCGGATTCCTCCGACAGACGCCCTACGAATACAACCAGATCGACGTCCCGAAGCAGTGGTCCGACATCCTCGACGACGCCACGGAGACGACGGCCGACGTCTTCCTGGCGCTCGGCCTGGGCTGCGCCCGCTGCCACGATCACAAGTACGATCCGCTCCTCCGGGCCGACCACGCCCGCCTCCGCGCGGTCTTCGCCCCGCTCGACTGGCGCGACGGCGTCCCCCTCGCCGAGGCTCCACCGGCCACGGAAGCCGAGGCGGCCTGGGTGGCGACGACGTCGCGTCTGCGCGGGGAACTGGCGGCGATCCGCGAGGAGGCCCGGATCGAGGCCGCCTGGGGTGGGCTCGAACGCTTCCCGGCGGAGATGAAGGCGCTGGTGCTCGAGCCGGCGGCGAAGCGCCGGCCGCTCGAGGAACAGTGGGTGCGGCTGGCGTCGCGGCAGCTGTCGTTCAAGCCGGAAAAGCTCCCTGACCAGTCGC
>CAWUOA010000023.1:0-19068 GCA_963923225.1 uncultured Planctomycetaceae bacterium | reverse complement strand
TGTCGTGGGCCTCGGGAGAGAGCAGCGGCTCCACTTCCTTCATCAGCGCCACCACGCGGGCCTCCTGGGCCTCGAGCTCGCTCACGTCGACGCGGCCGTCGGCGATCACCTCCACGAAGGAGTCGAGCTTGCGGGCGTACTCCGCGAGCATCGGGGCCTCGGACTTGGGATCGAACCAGGGGGTCTTGTGCGACATCGGCTGGGTTCCTGGGGACGGGCGAGGGGTCTGGAATCGTGACGGTACGGGGCGGGGGCGAGGGTCCGGCGGCGGATCGGGCGCGGCGTCAGTTGCCGAGCACCCCCTTGATGGCGGCGAGGCGTTCCTGGAGGCGGGCCCGGCCGCCGGTCTCGGCGACCTCCTGCTTCCAGCGGTCGGGGAGGAATCGCCGCTCGGTGCACTCGAGCACCGCGGCGATCTCCTGCATCTCCTTCTCGAGGCCCTGGGCGGAGGGCATGAAGTCCTCCATCGCAGACTTCAGATCCTCGGGCCCGATCTCGGCGGGCGGGGGCTGGCCCGCGTCGGCGGCGCGCTCGAGGCCGATGCGCTTCGCCGCCAGGACGATGCTCTCGATGTCGGCGCCGCTCATCCCCAGGCCGAGATTCACCGGCCCCGGCAGGCCCGCGGCCAGGCGCGTGTGGCACTTCCGCGCCATCGCGGTGAACATCGCCTCCATCTCCACCTGGTCGTGCGGATAGAAGAGCGGGATGTGGACCTCGGCACGCCCCTGCCGCTTGAGGTCGATGGGGAGGAGATCCGGCCGGCTGGTGAGGAGCATCCAGACGATCTTGCCGCGGTAGCGCGTGTCGCCCATCTGGCGGGCGATCATCGAGAAGACACGGGCGGAGGTGCCGGAGTCGCCGTCGCTCTGCCGGTTGCCCAGCGCCGCGTCCGCCTCGTCGATCACCACCACCACCGGGCCGAGGCTGCGGAGGACGTCGAGGGCCCGCTCCAGGTTCCCCTCGGTCTCGCCGACGTACTTGCTGCGGAAGTTCTTCAGGACCGCGCAGGGGATGCCGACGCTGCCGGCGTAGCATTCGGCGATGAAGCTCTTGCCGGTGCCGACCGGGCCGCAGATCAGATAGCCCATCGGGGCACTCTCGAACTGCCCGCGCTTGATCGCCCGAGCGTCCGATTCGAGCCGGGCCTTCGCCGCCTCGTGGCCGGCGACGGCGTCGAGCGAGAGCCGCGGCTGGATGAACTCCACGAGCCCCTGGCAGGACCGTTCGATGAGATCCTTCTTCCGCGCCGCGAACTCCGGGCCGTCGGGGGCGGTCCCCTCGCGGGCCGAGAGCGTCACCACCGCCCGCAGGCTCTCGAGCGACAGCCCCGCGGAAAGCGCGGCCATCCGCCGCACCGCGTCGTCCTGGGCGGCGGGGATCCCGGCCGATCGGGCGGTGGCCATGGCGAACCGCTCCCGCTCGGCGGCGTCGGGGAGCGGGACGTCGATCGCCGTCACCGCCGGACAGGTGACGAGACGCGAATGGACCTCCGACATCAGGTCGGCGAGCAACACCACCGCCACGTTCACCCGGCGGAGGAGCGGATTGGTGGCCCAGGCGAGGAGGCGCACGAGCCTCCCGGCCGCCCCCTTCGAGCCGCCGTTGTCGCCGGCGGGCGCGAGGTACTGGGCGTAGTCGAGGACCACGGCGATGCGCTTGCGCTTCTCGGGCGGATCGATGAGGTTCCGCTCGAGGAGTTGGTCGATCACCCCGATCGCCTGGTCGGGATCGCGCGGCCAGGTGGCGGCGTTGCCGAGGCGATCGGTGAGCCAGGCCACCATCTCCCGGTGCCGCGCGGCGTCGGCTCCGGCCAGCGGCCTCAAGCCCTTGCCCACGTCGTAGGCCAGGACGACGTCCCAGCGGCCGAACACCTCACGGCAGAGGAAGTCGGGCACGGTGCCCCAGGCCGGCGCCGGTCCGTCGGAGGCGGAGAGCGGCACGAGATCCCGCACGTTGCCGTGGAGGAGGAACATGCAACTGGTGCCGGCGAGGTAGGCGTCGCCGAGGCGCTCGGCCCACGCGGGGCACCAGTCGGCCAGAGCCATCCCGGGCGCCGCCCCGGCGGACGCGGCGGTGCCGAGCCCTGCCGGCGACGTCGTGTCTGCCGGTGCCGCAGTGGATGCCGCCGCATCCGGCCTTCCGTTCCCCGCCCCGGAGGCACCGCTCGAACCGGACACCGTGCTCACGTCGTCCCCCAGAGTCGCGAAGTTCCTGCGTGTCGATCCGCCGCCGACGACGCGTCAGCGCGTCGTGCCCCGGATCCGCTCCGAGCCGAGCTCCTTCTCGTCGTCGGCGACGCCGGAGGTCTCGGGGGTGACCATCCCCATCTCCACCTCGAATTGCCGCAGGGCGTCGTCGGCCATGCTCTTCTCCACCGCCGCCTCGGCCTTGATCTTGTCGAGCCCCTCGCCGGAGAGATCGGCGGCCACGCGGACCTTGGCCCGGTTCAAGTCGATCTTGTCGTGGATCACGTCCTCGATCTGGCCGAAGTCGGTGGTGACGTCGAAATTGAACTGCGTGGCGAGCTTGGAGAGCTCCGCCTCGGCCCGGCTCATCTTCAGGTCGGCGTCGTACTTCTGGATCTTGCGCTTCAGCTCCTCGAGCTTCTTCACGGCGTGTTCGATCTTCGTCACGTTGTTGCCGTAGGCGGTCTCGTGGAGCTTGAGCTGCGCCTCGTTCTCCTCGAGCTCCTTCTTCGCCCGCTGCAGTTCGATGGCGAACTTCCCCGCCGTCTCGCGCTCGCCCGCCTTGAGGTAGGCCTTCACCTGCGCCTCGAGCTTGGCGACGTGGGCCCGGTTCTGGTCGACCTGGCGGTTCACCCGCTCCACGAGCGCCCGGTACTTCTCCAGCCCCTCCCGGCCGTCCTTCATCTGGTCGACCGCCTTGTCGTACTCGTACTGGAGCTGGGCGATCGGATCGGCCGTCCAGAAGAAGTTGGCGATCTTGTTCATCTGGGCCGCGAGGGCCTTCCACAGCTTTCCGAGGATCATCGACGACGTCTCCGTGACATTCGGCTCAGGTTCGGCGGACGGTTCCGGCAGGCAGGCTCGGCCGGACCGGGCCTTCGTCTTACCCCCCTGCCCGACGGGCGTCAAACCGCCCGCAGGGTCGGCCAGACGTCGACACGCAGCCCCGACGTCCGGGTACCCTCGGACGGGGAGGCGGACTCACGACGGCGCTCGGGCGGCGGCCGCCCCGGCGGGACGCCTCAGCGGGTGACCTTCACCCCCGGGGCCGCCTCGCGGAACTTGGCCACCGCGCCGTCGGAGAGGCCGGTGAAGCTCAGGTCGACCGCCTTGAGCGACTCGAGCTTCGCGAGCGATTCGAGGACGCCGTCGCCGACCTTCGTGCCGGCGAGATCGAGCGTCGCGAGCTTGGAGAGCCCGGCGAGCTTCGCCACGCCGGCGTCGGTGACTTTGGTGTTCTTGAGGGAGAGCTTGGTGAGGGCCCCGAGCTTCCCCACGGTGTCCATGCCCGCGTCGCCGACCCGCGTGTCCCAGAGGTCGAGGTCGGCGAGCTTGGAGAGGCCGGCGAGGTGGGCCACGCCGGCATCGCCGATCTTCGTCTCGGCGAGGTCGAGGAGGACGAGATTCTTCAGTCCGGCGAGCGACTCGAGCGCCGCGTCGTTGACGAGCGTGCCGCGGAGCTCGAGCCGCTTCATCTTGTCGAGGTTCTTCACGTGGGCCAGCCCCTTGGCCCCGATGAAGGTCCGCATCACGTTCATCTCGTCGATGTCGGTCTTCGCGGCGAAGGGCTCGAGGCCGACGTCGCTCACCTGGCCGTCCTCGACGGCGAAGCCGCGCAGCTTCGGCAGCCCGGCCACGAGCTTCAGGCCGCGGTCGCCGACGCTCGGGCAACGGAGCTTCACCCGCTCCAGGCTCGCCATCTTCGCCACGTGCTCCATGCCGGCGTCGCTGATCAGCGAACAGCCGCGGAGATCGAGGACGCGGAGCTTGGTCAGCGGCGCCAGGTGCGCGAGCCCGGCGTCGGTGAAGTTGTTGTAGAGGAGGACCAGCTGCTCGAGGCCGGTCATCTTCGCCACCGTCTCGAGCGCCGCGTCGGACATGTTGCTCGACCGGCGGAGGTTGAGGACCTTGAGATTGGCGAGCTTCACCAGCGGCGCGAGGCCGGAGTCGTTGACCTCGGTGTTCTCGAGCACGAGCGTCTTGAGCCCGGAGAGCTTCGCCACCGCCGGCATCCCGGCGTTCGAGATCTCCGCCCCCCAGACCTCGAGCGACTCGAGCCCGGGGAGCTTCTCGAGGAGTGCGAGGTCCGCGTCGGTGGCGGGGCGGTTGGCGAGGTTGACCTTCGCCACCCGGCCGTCGGCCGCGTACTCGACGGTGCCGCCGCGCGTCTTCACCATCCCCACCGCCTCGGCCTCCGCCGGCAGCGGCTCGAGGGCCCGGGCGCGCGCCGCGGTGCCGGGCAGGAGCGTCGCCACGGGGGACACCGGCGCCCCCCACGCCAGACCCGCCGCCACGGCCATGCACACGCCCCGGCCTGCCAACCCCACCACGCCCGACTGCCGCCCACGCATCGTGTCGCTCCTGCTCTGGATTCCGTTCTGGATCGGTCGGGCGGCCGAGTCGATCGGGCCCGGTTCCGAGGATACCCCCGGGAAGAAAAAAAAGCCCGGCTCCCGGCCGTGGGGCCGGGAGCCGGGCATCGTCGAATACGGGGCGTCTCGCCGCCCCGACCGTCCGGATCAGGCGCCGGTCGGCCGGAGGACGCGCCACCCTTCGCGGGCCACGGGACGGATGACGTGGTCGACCTCGGGGGCGTTCTTGGCGACCATCTTCGCCGCGTCCCACTCGATCTTCTTGCCCGCCACCTCCGCGCCGTCGGCGGCCCACACGGCGAGGTTGCCCAGGAGGATCGTCTCGGTCAGCGGGCCGGCGTAGTCGGGGAAGTTCGACATCGCCTGCGGTCCACCGCGGATCGCGTTCACCCACTCCTCGAAGTGGCCGGGCGACTGCGTGAACTCCACGTCGGCCGGCGCCGAGCCGCTCTTGAGCTTGAAGCCGTTCTCGCAGTAGTCGCCCGGGGCGTAGAGGGTGTCCTTCTCGCCGATGACGAGGATGCCGCTCGACGCGGTCTTGAAGGCCTCGTCACCCTCCCCCTTGTAGCCGGCGAAGAGGCCCTGGTCCGGGAGCTTGCCGCCGTCGTACCACTTCACCTTCACCTGCTCGCGGTCGCCGAGCTTGGGGAAGTCGAAGTCGATGATCGACCACTTCGGATAGGTCTCCTTGTTGTGGCCGCTGGTGGTCGCCTGGACGCTCGCCGGATCGCGGAGGTTGAGCGCCATGAAGGGCATGTTGAAGGTGTGGCAGGCCATGTCGCCCAGGGCCCCGGTACCGAAGTCCCAGAAGCCACGCCAGGCGAAGGGGTGGTAGCCGGCGGCGTACGGACGCACCGCCGCGGGGCCGAGCCACACGTCCCAGTTGAGGTTCTCCGGCACCGGCGCCTCGGCGGGCCGGCCGCCGCCCTGCGCCCACACCGGACGGTTGGTCCAGACGTGGAGTTCCTTCACCCGCCCGAGCTTGCCGGCCTTGATGAAGGCGGCGGTCTTGCGGAGCGAGTTGGTGGCGGTGCCCTGGTTGCCCATCTGCGTGGCCACCTTCTGGCTGCGGGCGATCTCGCCCATCAGCCGGGCCTCGGCGATCGACTTGGTCAGCGGCTTCTGGCAGAAGCAGGCCTTGCCGAGGTTCATCGCCGTGACGGCGGCCATCACGTGGGTGTGGTCGGGGGTGCTGACGGTGACGGCGTCGATCTCCTTCCGCATCTCGTCGAGCATCTTGCGGAAGTCGGTGTAGGTCTTCGTCCCCTCGAAGGCCGCCTCGGCGCGCTTCAGCTGGTTGGAGTCGACGTCGGCCACGGCGACCACCTTGCCGGAACGGCCGGCGTCGGCGGAATCGCTCTGTCCCTTGCCGCCGACGCCGACGCAGGCGAAGCGGATCTCGTCGTTGGCCCCCTTCGTGCCCTGGGCCCGGACCTCGGGGGCGACGAAGTAACCGGCCGAGACGGCGGCGGTGGCCGCGGAGGCGGCCAGGAAATCGCGGCGGGACGGGGCGACGGCACGCTTCGAGCGGCGGCGGGACATGCGAGTGGCTCCAGGAGGATTGAACGAGCGGGGACGTGCGAAAAGCCGGCTCGGAATCGTCACGATCCCCGCCCCCTTCGCCGCCGTGAGGATAGCCTCGTCCCTTTGTCCGGTTCAACCGCCCCCGGCGGTCATCGACCGCGGGATGGCGTCCCGGAAGCGGCGCCGACGAGGCGGGCGAGCGCCTCGATCGCGGCCGCCACGGCTTCCGAGCCGTGGGCGACGTCGCCGGCGGCGGCGGCGGTGCGTTCGGCGCCGGCGGCGTTCTCCTGGACGACGCGGTCCATCTCGCCGAGCTTCGCGCCCACCGCCCCGATCGCCCGGGCCTGCTCCTCCGCCGCCCCCACGATGCGTCCCATCTCGACGCTGATGCCCGCCACCCGGCCGGCCGCCGTCGTCGCCGCCTCGGCGGTCTTCGCCACGAGCTGCCTGCCGTCCGCCACGCGGACCGTCGCGGCATCGATCAGGGAAGCGGTCTCTCGGGCCGCCTCGGCGGCGCGCATGGCGAGGGAGCGCACCTCGGTGGCCACGACCGCGAAGCCCTCCCCCGCCGTGCCCGCCCGGGCCGCCTCCACGGCGGCGTTGAGCGCGAGGAGGTTGGTCTGGAAAGCGATCTCGTCGATCGACTTGACGATCCGGGTCGTCTTGGCGGCGGCGTTGGCGATCTCCCCGATCTTCGCCTCCAGGTCGGCGACCGACTCCTCGACCACGCCGACGGCGCCGGTCGCCTCCCCGGCCAGCCCCTCGGCGCGGCGCGCGCCGTCCGCCGCGCCCCGCGCCGCCGCGCCGATCTCGGTCATCGCGGCGGCCGTCTCCTCGAGCGCCGCGGCCTGCTCGGAGGTGCGCGAGGCGAGCTCCTGGCCGTCGTCGGCCAGCCGCGCCGACAGGACCTCGAGATCCCCGCTGGCGGCGGTCAGCACCCCGGCCGCCCCGGCGGTGGGGCCGATCACGGCCCGGAACATCCACCACCCCGCCGCCACCAGCGCCCCGATCGCCACTCCCTCGATCGCCAGCAGGAGGCGGAACAGCCGATCGCCCTTGGCCACGCGGGCCGCGACGTCGGCCTCCGTGCGATGGTCGACGAGCTCGAAGAACCGGTCGATGGGTGCCATGATTCGGGCCTTCTCCCGGTGGTAGTCGCGGCCGTGCAAGCGGGCGATCGCCTCGCCCGTGGCGCCGGCGCCCCCCTTCGCCGCTCCCATCGCCTCGGTCTCGATCGTCACCAGGGCGTCGGAGTTCTCCTGGCTCTCACGGAGGAGCCTCATCTCCTCGTCGGTGAAGCCCTCCTTCCGCATCAGCTCCTGGAGCGGCGCCGCGGGACCATCGGGCCGCGGCTTGTCGTCGGCGGCGGCGAGGAAGTCCCAGTAGATCCGTTCGGGGGCGAGCGGACGGGGCGCCCCGCCGTTGCGGATCGCGATGATCGCGTCGTAGTGGCGGCGGAACCGTTCGTCGCCGGTGACGGCGTACGTCCGCGCCAGGCGGGTGAGGTCGTCGGAGCTCTGCCGCAGTTCGTCGGCCAGCAGATAGGAACGGTAGCGGCGCTGCTGCGCGGAGAGCAGCTCACGCTGGTTGTCGAGCAGCTGCTTCGTGAGGAGTCCCACGGCGCCGAGGAGCAGCAGCGCCCCCACGAGCATCGAGACCACCGCCTTGGCGAGTCGGCTCATCACCGGCATGACGATCGGGACGCGCCCGCTCCCTGAAGACGATTCGATTCCATCCGTCGAGACTACCTTCCCGACGGCCGCCGTCGGTCCGGGGCGCCGATGGATGAAAAACCGGTGCCGTCGGCACAATCCGGTTCCACTCGCGGCCGCCCGCGTGCCGATAGGTGCAGTGGACGGCGGCGGAATCCGACGCCGCTTCCCGCACCACTTGACGCGACAACCGCGAAGGAGACGGCATGGCCACCAAAAAGGCAGCTCGGCCGGCACCCGCCCTGCGGATCACGCTTCCCGACGGCTCGTCGGTCGTGGGAAGCCAGGCGAGCCTGGCAAAGATTCTCGAGTTGACGCTCTTCCGCCCCGCTCCGGCCCGCGTCCCGGTCCGCGGCGTCGCCACCGGCGACGGACAGCGACTCCGCCGCGCCGCCTGAGCGGACGCCCCGAAGGACCGTCTCCTGCCCCGCCCCCGGATGGGGCGGACGTCGAACCGTGGGGAACCCTTGGCGTTCCCCCGGTCGACCGAGCGGGCGGGGGCCATGGATGGCCCCGCACGCGGGCAATCAGAACAGTTCGGGAAGAGGACGGCCGTTCTCGACGACGTCCCGCGGCCGGCCGCGGAGATCGACGTAGCGCGTGTCGAGGGGCACGCCGAAGTGGCGGTAGATGGTGGCCGCGAGGTCGCCCGGGGTCACGGGGCGCTCGGCGATCGATCCCCCCTGCCGGTCGGTGGCGCCGATCACCTGGCCGTGGCGCAGGCCCCCGCCGGCCAGCGCCATCGACATCACCTCCGGCCAGTGGTCGCGGCCGTCGCTGCTCCCCTGCGTGCCCATGTTCGGCGTCCGGCCGAACTCCCCCATCGCGATCACCAGCACCTCGTCGGCGAGGCCGCGCCGTTCGAGGTCGAGCACGAGCGTGGTGAAGAGGTGGTCGAAGAGGGGGAGCAGCGGGGCGAGCCCTTTCGAGATGCCGCCGTAGGGAGGGATGTTGTCGCCGTGGTTGTCCCAGGTGCCGCTGGCGGTGTGGTAGGAGAGGTCGATGGTCACGAACGCCACCCCCGCCTCCACGAGCCTCCGCGCGAGCAGCGCCTGCCGGCACCAGAGATGGGGCCCGTAGCGGTCGCGCGTCGCCTCGGGCTCGAGCGAGAGATCGAACGCCTTCCGCGCGCGCTCGCCGACGAGCAGGTCGACCGCCTGGCGGTGGAAGGCGTCGGTGGCGGCCATCGTGCCGTCGAGATCGAGCCCGCGCCGCAGCCGGTCGAGGTCGCCGAGCAGCGCCCGGCGGTCGTCGAGGCGGCCGGGATCGAGGCCGGAGGGAAGCGTGAACATCTCCCCGCCGGAGAGCCGGCCGGTGTCGTTGCCGACCAGGTCGTAGACCGGCAGCGCCGCGCCGCGGTTCCCCTGGAAGGGGTCGTACTGCTGGCCGAGCGCCCCGGCGAAGGCGATGTGCGAGGACGACCTCCAGAAGCCGACGCTCGCCGGCACACCGGGCCGGTTCGCCCCCCGGTGGCGGGCCACGATCGACGCGATCGCCGGATACTCCTTCGCCTCCGGATTGACGCGCGGCTCGGCCGCCCGGTTCCCGGTCTGGAAGACGGTGTTCGGCTCGTGGTTGCTGCCGCGGGCGTCGACCGAGCGGATCAGCGTCACGCGATCGAGGATCGCGGCCTGCTTGGGAAGATGCTCGCAGACGAAGACGCCGGGGAGCCTGGTCTGGATCGTGCCGAACGGCCCGCGATTCACCAGCGGCCGGTCGGGCTTCGGATCCCAGGTGTCGATCTGGCTGGGGCCGCCGGTCATCCAGAGGAGGATCACGCTCTTCGTCGACGACGCGGCGCCGGTCGCGCCGGCCGCGCGCATCCGCAGGAGGTCGGGGAGGGTGAGGCCCGCCATGCCGGCCAGGCCCGCCTTGAGCATCCCGCGCCGGCCCCCGACGACGAGCCCCTCGCGCTCGAGGGCCCGGAAGCCGCCGAAGGCATGACGATGGCCGGCAGGTTGCGGGCGGCGCGGCATGGGCATCGATCGCTCCCCTCGAGGACCGCGGGCCAGTATCGTCCCCCGCCGAGCCGCGTCAACGTCGGCCCGGCTCCCGTCAGCCCCGCGCCACGGCCCGCGGTCCGGCGGCGAGGATCGTGCCGTAGGCCCGGGCGAATCGCTCCCGCTGGATCGCGGGGCCGTAGCGGGCGACGACGTCGGCTCGGGCCGCCTCGCCCATCGCGAGCCGCCGCGCGGGGTCGTCGAGCAGGGCCTCGATGGCCGCGGTCCATTCCGTGGAACCCCGGGCCACGAGACCCGTCTCCCCCTCGACCACCGACTCCACCAGTGGCCCCGTCGCCGCCACCACGCTCGGGCAGGCGACCAGCGCCGCGGCGGTGCAGCG
Organism: uncultured Planctomycetaceae bacterium; assembly: GCA_963923225.1. GTDB lineage: Bacteria > Planctomycetota > Planctomycetia > Pirellulales > UBA1268 > QWOP01. The sequence goes on along the minus strand of CAWUOA010000023.1, from coordinate 8,931 downwards.
GATCGGGCTCTTCGCCTCGCAGAACGGATTGCCCGTCTCGAGCGGGGCGAGATTGACGTCGAACCGCGCGAGCTCGGCATGCAGGTCCGGAAGGGGCACCGGCGCCCTGATCTCGATCCGATCCGCGTGCGGCGAAAGCGCCGCCACCGCGCCGAGATCGAGGTGCCCCGCCACCACCAGGCGCACGTCGGCACGGCGGGCGAGGAGGTCGGCGAGCGCCGGCACGATCGTGGCGAAGTCACGGTGGTGGGTGGGGGTGCCGGCGGCGAAGCCGAGGCGGAGGAGGCCGTCGACGCTCGAGGGCCGCGGCGACGCGCGGGCCGCGTCGGCGGCGGCGATCATCCGCGCGTCGACGCCATTGGGGACGACGTGGACGCGCGGCGTCACCGCGGCCGCGGCCGCGGCGAGGGCCGGGGTGGTGACCACGCAGGCATCGCACGCGGCGAGCGCCCGGCGGTGGGCCGCGGCGGCGGCGATCCATTCGCGGCGCCGCTCCTCGGGGAGCCTGTCGAGGAGGGCGACGTGGCCCGCCTCGAACACCGCGGCCTCGAAGAGGAGATCGTCGACGTCGTACACCAGGGGCAGGCCGCGGGCCCGCGCCGCGGCGTGGACGGCGGCGAAGGGGTCGTCCCACCGCACCCGGAAGCAGGCCACCAGATCGGCCCGGGCGAGCTCCGCGTCGGTCCGGTCGTCGCCGAGGGGGAGCGCGGCCGTCTGCCAGCCGCTCTCCCCGAGCGCCACCCGGGCATGCTCGACGCGATAGACGTGGCCGGCGCCGGTGGGTGCGGAGGAGAGGAAGAGGATCCGCGGCGGCCGCTCGCCCGCCGTCACCGTCGCGTGGCCGGCCCGCGACAGCCCTTCGAGCGTGCCGAGGATCGACGCCCCCCACGGATCGGAGGCCGCCGCGGCGTCGCGGCCGCGCCTGCCCGCGGCGGCGGCCGAGAGTCGATCGAGCGCCGTGGCGAGCGCGTCGAGCTCGCGCCGCGCCGATGCTCCCTCGGATGCGACCGCCCCGACCACCGTCGCGGCGAGTGTCCCCGGGAACGGCGTGGCGGCGTCGTCCGTGGGCCGCTGTCGGCGCAGGTCGGGAGTGAGGAGCCGGTCGGCCGCCGTCGCCCCCTCGAAGGTCGGCCGGGGGAGGACACCGGCGAGGAACAGCGGCTCGAACGCCGCGCGCCAATCGGCGACGAGCGCCGGATAGGCGATCGCCACGCGCGGCATGCGGCGCGTGGCGCGCTCGGCGTCGAGGAGATGGCGGAGCCAGAGGAGCATCGCGCGCGGCTCGGCGGCGATCGCCGCGGGGCGGAAGGCGGCGTCGTCGAGCCGGGCACGCAGCGACCGGGCCACCTCGCGGGGATCGCGGAGGGCGAGGATGGCGAAGGGCTCGATCGCCTCCCGCTCGAGCACCCGGATCCAGAGAGGGAGGAGCCGGCAGAGTCGCGGACATTTGAGGACCAGCACGTCCTCGTCGCCGAACTCGGTCGCCAGCAGCGCCGCCGCCTCGGCTTCGTCGGCCCGCCGCGCCGGGTCGTCGAACCACTCCCGCGGCACCGGCGCGTCGTCGTTCCAGCGCGTGCCGGCCGACTCGAGGAGCCGGTTGTGGAAGCGGGCGATGGCGCGCGATTCCTGGTAGCCCGAGGGGTTGTCGGCGCTGGCCGGCATCGGGTCGCGCGGCAGGCCGGCCCCCAGGCAGCCCAGCGCCGAGGCCAGCGCCGAGGTGCCGCTGCGGTGCATGCCGAGGACGAGGATCACGCGGCGCGGCACGGATCCCCCTCACGCCCCGTCGGCCGCGCGGGCCTCGGCGAGCGACCGCTCGAGGAATGGAAGCGCCTGCGGCGGGAGCCCGCCCAGGACCAGCGGCCGCACGGCAGGGGCGGCGAACGGCTCGCCGCGGAGGCTCACGTACTCGTCGTGGAAGAGGGGAAAGGGATGGCTGGCGGCGGGCACGTTGGTGGCGACGCCGCCGTGGAACTGGTGGAACGATCCTTCACCGAGGAGGTGCACCAGCGGCGTCGCGGCGGCGCAGGCGCGGCGGTGGAAGTCGAGGTTCACCAGCCCCCCTCCCGGCGTGCGGAAGCCCTCGTCGAAGCCACCGAGGCGCCGGTACGTCTCGCGGCGGACCGCGATACCGTTGCTCTCCGAGAGGGGGAGGAACCAGCCGCGCCGGCTCGACCCGGCGAAGGCGGCGATGCGGAAGAGCTCGTAGCCGTCGGCCCGCCAATCGACGCTCGCGAGGAGCCTGTCCTCCACCTGCTGATCGTAGCCTTCGAGCATCGATTCGTTCTGGATCTTGGGGCCGAGGTGCCAGGCGAGCGTGGCCACGACCGGGTCGCGCCAGGCGGCGAAGGCGTCGATCGTGAGACGGACGACGCCCGGCGTGACCATCCGCGCGCCGTCGATGCAGACCATCACCGCCTCGCCGCGGGTCCGCGCGACGGCCGTGTTGATCGCGGCCGACGGCGACGGCGCGGGCTCGGTGCGGAGGAGCGAGACGTTCCCTCCGAACGACTCCACCATCGCCCGGTCGAGCGGCACTCGCGAGCCGGCGTCGACGGCGATCACCTCGTAGTCGTCGGCGCCGACGCCGCGCTGGTGGACGGCGGAGAGGGTGTGGAGCGTGCGCGGGGCCTCGCGCGCCATGTCGTGGAAGACCACGACGACCGAGAGGGCGGGCCGGCTCATTCCTTCCCGCCCTCGCCGGCGGCGGCGCCGATGTTGGTCGGCGGCGCGGGGGGCGGGGCGGCCTCGGCCCCCTCGGCGAGCCATTGATTGACCGCCATGTGGCCGGTGGAGCCGATGCGCACCTCGCGGCGCGGCGGCGGACGGTGCGTGGCGGGGAGGCCGAAGCCCTCCACCCAACGTTTCAGGTCGCGGCCGAGGAGCTTCGCGATCCGTGCCACCTCCGGGGCGTACATCTCCTTGAGCACCGGCACGAGCGACTCGCGCGGGGGGAGATCCTGCTGGGCCTTGAAGGCCTGGTCGGCGGTGAGCACCGGGACGACGCGTTCCGCGAGCTCGGCGGCGGAGAATCCGGCGAATCCCGCGGGGTCGATGGAGAGGTGGTCGGCCATCGCCTCGAGGATCCCCACCGGGCAGGCCTCGATGTCGTCGCGCACCAAGGGCAGCAGCTGCTCCTCCGGGAAGACCGCCAGCCAGCGTTCGAGGATCGCCGAGTAGTCGCCGGCGCGGCGCGAGGCGGCGGAGCGGAAGTGGTCGACGAACCACTGGTCGGAGACCTCCTCGGCGAGCATCTGCGCCCGCACCAGCGCCATCAGCGACGCCGACCAGGCTCGTTCGAGCGGGTTGCGGAAGCTGATGAACAGCCGCACGTCGGGGCAGGCGGCGTGGATCGCGCGGATCGTCTCCTCGGGCAGCGAGGCGTAGGCGGGGGTGATCTCGCCGGAGCGGATCGGCCGGCCGGCCGGGTCGGTGCGGGAGGGGGGCTCGAGGAGCGTGAGCCACTGCTCGACGTGGCGGGCGCCGGCCCGGTCCCAGAAATGGATCTCCTTGCCGGCGGGGAAGGCCACCTGGGGATGGCGCGAGAGCTGGTGGTAGAGCCAGGTCGTGCCCCCTTTTTGCACGCCGATCCCCAGGAAGTCGACCATCGGCGAGGATTCTCCGTTGGGTGCACGACGGGCGGGCCATGGGCCCGGCGCCGGAGGCGGTGATACGGCCCGGCCACGGCACGCGTCAAGCGAAGCGGCCCGCCGGTCAGGGCGCCTTGGCCGCCGGTGCGGGCGCCGGCACCGGCTCCGCCGGAACCGCCTCCCCCAGGAGCCCACGGTCCTCCGGGCCGAGCGACGTGTCGGCCGCACGGAGGTCGCTCTCCGCCCTCCAGAACTCCTGCCGCGCGGTGATCTCGAGGATGTCGGCGTCGAACTTCGCCTGCTCGCGGAGCGTCACGCGGAGGACGTCGCTGCGGCCCAGTCGGAGCTGTTCGCGTTCGGCGTCGGCCACCACGCGGGCCAGTTCCAGACGCTTCGCCGCCTGCCGGTGGAACTCGTACGCCCGCTCGATCATGGAATAGGAATCCTGCACCTCGGCCCGCACCTGGTCCTCGACCCAGGCCATCTGCCGGTCGAGCTGCACCAACTGCGAATCGACGGTGGCGAGCTTGCCCCGGGCGTCGCGGCGCTGGGCCGGCATCTGAAACACCAGCGACGCCTGGAGCACCTGGCGATCGAGGCCATTGGGACCGGAGAGCGCGCTCTTGCCGTATCCCGCGTCCTGGTTGCCGGCCAGCTGGCCGTCGATCCCCGGCATCGTCTGATTGGCGGCCAGACGCCGTTCGATGACGAGCTTCTCCTTCTGGAGGCTGAGCCTGCGGAACTCGGGCCGCTCCCCGAGCGCCCGGCGCAGCGACCGTTCGTAGAGCGCCATCGTCGGCTGCACCGGCTGCGGCACCGGCCGCATCCGCGTCCGGCGGGCGAGGAGCGGGCGGCCCGAGGCGTCGCGGTGGAAGAGCGACAGGTCGATGGCGGTCTGCTGGATGGCCCGGTCGGCCTGGACGAGGATCCCGTTGCGGAAGGCGATGTTCTGCTGGTTGTCGACCCGCTCGATGTTCGCCACGGCGCCGGAGTCGACCTTCAGCTCGAGTTGCTCGTCGCGGTCGAGGGCCAGTTGCAGGATGCGCTCGCCGGCGCCGTACCGCTCGCCCGACCCCTGCCAGGCCCAGTACGCACGCGCCGCGGCGCGCATGTAGTCGAGGCGGCTGCGCTCGATGACCGGCTCGGCCATCGCCATGTCGACCTGGGCCTGGGCGTGCGTGGCCCGTGCCCGGTCGATGTCGCGGTTGCGGGCGAAGGGAACGTTGAGCCCGCCGCGGAACTCCCCGATGTCGGCGGTCTTCTGCCCGAGGTTGTAGGTGGGGAAGTCGCCGAAGCCGGTGCGGTACCCGCCGAAGGCGCTGATGCCGCCGAACATGAACTGCTGGTTCACGCCCAGGTCCGATCGGTAGTTCTCGTAGGTGCCGGGCGAGAGGGCGTTGCCCGACATGGCGACGTTGGTGTCGAACGCGCCCTGCGCCGAGGTGAATCGTCCGGCCGCGATGCCGCGCTCCCGTTCGATCGCCTGGAGGAGCGGGTAGTGCGCGAGCACGCTCTCGAGGACCTCGGCGAGGGTCAGCGGCTCCGGCCGCTCGTCGATCACCGAGCCGGGCACGTCGACGACCCCGGCCACCTTCGGCGGTTCGATGTCGGCGGTCACGATGGCGGGCGGCCCGGCGCCGAGCGGAGGGGGAAGCGCCTCCGCGGCGGGCCGCAGCCGCGCCGCGGGGAGCGGCGCCGGACGGGGCAGTTCGACGGCGGCTCCGGCCTCGGGCACCCGAGCCGGCGGAGCGGAGACGGCGGCGGGAACGACGGCGGGGACGGGGGCAGCGGCCCGGGCCGCACGCCATCCGCCGCCCATGCGGCTCGGCTGCTGGCCTTCGGCAGGGAGGGGGCAGGCCAGCGAGGCCGAGAGGACGAGGAACAGGACACCGACCGCCCCGGTGCGGCGGGCCGCACGAATCAGACCTTGATCTTCGGCGGCTTGGGTCCCTTCTCGTCGTCCCCTTCCTTCCCCTCGCCCCCGTCGACGGGCTTGGACTTCCCCTTCCCCTTCGCTTCCGGCGCCAGGACGGGGGGGAATCCGTTGAGCCGGCGCCACACCTCGTAGCCCAGCGGCACGCGATTGAGCAGCACCCAGCCCACGGCCTGATTCCCCTGCCTGAGGAAGGCGTCGTCGGGCCAGGCGTCCCCCTCGAGACGCGGCTCCGGTTCCACGAGCACCCGGAAGGCACCGGCCGCGGTGGCCGCGGGATCGACCTGGCGCACCCGCCCTCCGAAGGTGCCGATCGCCAATTCCGGCCAGCCCGAGAACTGGATCGCCGGCCAGCCCTCGAACTGCAGCCGGACGTGCGGAAGGCGACCGGCACGGTCGGCGTACGCCAGCACCAGCGGCGCGTCGAGGCCGTCGAGGAACAACTCGACGACACGGTCGCTGGTGTCGGGGACGATCGTGCACAGTTCGTCGCCTTCCTTCACGTACTGGCCGCCCTGCCCGACGTTCGCCGCCACGCGGTAGATCGTGCCGTCGCAGGGGGCCACCACGTTCCTCGCCTTGAATCGCTCGATCCGGTTGTCGATGTCCTGCAGTTCCCGCTCGATGGAGAAGAGGTTCTGTTCCGACTTCCGTAGGTTGCCGCGGGCGACCGAGATCGCCGACAGGCCGTTGGCATCCGCCTGGATGACCAGCGACTGCTGGGTGAGCAGCGCCGCCTCGGCCCGCTGGATCTCGGCATCCGCCTTGTCGGTGTCGGTGCGGGCCCTGTCGGACCGCATCCGTGCCTCGTCGCGCGACAGACGGCTCTCCAAGCCACCGAACCGGGGATTGGCGAACAGCTCATCGAACGTCTCGAAGCGGTTCTTCTCGAACTCCAGCGCGAACTCCGCGTTGGCCTTCGTTTGCCGGGCGACCTCGATGGCTTTGGTAGCCGCCTCGCGGTTGGCCTCCGCGGCCTTCACCGCGGCGTCCCTGGCCGCCTCCTGGGCTCGGGCGGCGGCGGTGAGCTCTTCCACCTCCTCCCGCGCCGCGCCCAGCCGGTCGGTCAGGAAGGCGCGCTGCGCCGCGAGCCTTTCGGCCAGGTCAGGGTCGTTGTCTTCGATATCGACCACCGGATCGTTCATCTTCACCCGGCTTCCCTCGACCACGTGCCAGGTACGAATCTGCCCTGACACCCGCGCCGTGAGCACCTGCCGCCGCTCCGTGGGCGCGTAGGCGGTGACCGTGCCCCGGCACTTCACGGTCTGCTGCCAGGGGACGAAGGCCAGGAGGATCGGGGTGGCGAGGAAAAGGAGGAGGAGCAGGCGGGCCGCCCAGCGCACGAAGCGCGGCGTCCGCGCCCGGAGGAGCGCCGGCGTCTCCGCCCCGGCCCGCGCGGTCGATCGACGTGGGGCGTTCATGTCCATTCCACCGTCCGGTCGCAGCGGGCGGCGATGTCGTCCCTCGCCGTCACGATGACCAGCGTCCATGGGGCTCGACGGTCGAACAACGAATCGACGATCTCCGGGCACGACCGGAGATCGAGCCGGTCGAGCATGCCGTCCACCAGCAGCAGCCGGGGCCGGCCCGCGATCGCCCGGGCGATCGACAGCCGCGAGCGGTCGTTGCCGGAGAGGGGGAAGCCGTCGGGGGCCAGCACCGTCGCGATCCCGTGCGGCAGCCGGGCCACCGTCTCCGCCAGCCCCACCATTTCCAGCGCTCGGCGCACGTCGGCGGCGGTGAGATCGTCCCGGCCGACGCGGAGGTTCTCCGCCACGGTGCCGGCGAAGGTCTCGGCCTGGCCGACGTAGGCCAGTTGCAGCCGCGCCGCGGCACGGTCGAGCGACCGGGCGTCGAGCGAATCGAACTCGAGGAGGCCCTCCTCCGGCACGCGCAGCAGCCCGAGGGTCTCCAGGAGCACCGTCTTGCCGGTTCCCGAAGCCCCGGAAACGGCCACCCGTTCCCCCGCCGCGACGTCGAGGCGGCGCGGCGGCGCGACCGGCGAGCCGGCGGCCGGCAGCTCCACCGACACGCGCATCGGACCGGGGAGGGGCTCGAGTCGCTCCCCGCCGGCCGGCTCGAGCGGGAGCCCGTCGATCACGCCCAGCTTGTCGAGCGACGCCATCAGGTCGTAGTAGGTCTCGATGTGCTTGCCGCTCTTGGCCAGCGCCGAAAGCACCAGGGCCACGATCAGCTCCCCGGCGACGAGCTGGCCGAGCGTCAGCTGCCGGTTGATGACGAGCCACCCGCCCAGGCCCAATAGCACCGTCATCGCCACCGCCTCGAGGAGGAAGGCGAAGAGCGTCTGCCTCCAGACGACGCGGAAGTGGCCCCGTCTGGCGGTGAGATAGGCGTCGGCGAGCTCGTCGGCGCGTCTCCGTGCGAGCTCGCCCCCGAGGCCGAAGCGGAACGTGTGGGGACACTTCGCCAATTCCTCGAGCCATGCCGCGACGTCGAACTTCGCGTAGCTCTCCGCCACGCTCGAGCGCACGCCGCCGAGGCCGAGCACGAAGAGCAGGAAGCACACGAGCGCCGCTGTCACCACGGCGAAGGTCAGCAGGTAGGGATGGTAGAAGGCGAGGACGACGAGCCCCACGGCCGTCGTCAACAGCACCCCCACCCCCTCCACGAGGAGCGAGGCGAAGGCCTTCTGGACGCTCGACACCTCGAAGAAGCGGTTGACGATGTCGGTGGGATTGCGGCCGTCGAAGGCCTCGATTCCAGCCCGCGCGAGGTGATCGGCGAACGCGTCGGCCGTCCGGACGAAGAACCGCTGCTGGAGCCGCTCGACGACGTAGATCTGCAGGGCCTTGAGCGTGGCCGAGAGCGCGAGGAAGCCGAACATCACCGCGGCGAGCACGATCACCGGCCAGAGTTGCACGCCGAACGCGACGGTGTTGACCAGCGCCTCGATCGCCGCGGGGGTGACGATCGAGAGGATGCCCACCGCCGTGGCGAAGGACACGATCGTCCAGACGTCGCTCCGTTCGAGGCGCAGCGTCTCCCCGAGCCGCTGCCAGGGGCTCTTCACCGCGCCGCCATGTCCCGAGGCGTCCGCCATGTCGCTCCGCCGAACAGTCCCCTCGGAAGGGGCACACGCGCCCCGTCCATCGCTCGGGGGGGCATGATGGGCTGCCACCGTCCGCGGCACAATCCTAGAAACGGGGGCCGAGCCGGGCTTTTTCGTCGCCCCGGGGCCCGGCCGCCGTCCCTGGACTATTGAAGCCATGCGGCCCGATTCGGTGAGGGGCGCGGGCTCCTGTTAAGGGCCTGGGGGGGCGTGCGGTCAGACTGTGGATCCGCAACGTTTCCCCGGCCGCGCTTCCATGATCCCGCCCCTCCCTTCCGCACCGCGGTGGATGCGAACCTGCCTGATCGCGGCCGGAATCTACAACCTCGCCTGGGGAGCGC
>CAWUOA010000022.1:0-19250 GCA_963923225.1 uncultured Planctomycetaceae bacterium | reverse complement strand
GAGCGGCTGCCCTTGGACGACGAAGGCCTGCCCCTCCACCACGCGCACCTCGGGCGTGCCGCCGAGCGCCCGCTGCACCGCCGCGGCGACGCCCTTGCCGAGATCGCCCCCTTCGAGAACCTGCACCTCCGTGTCGACCACGGCCGTCGCCACGCCGCCGTCGCCGAGCCTCACGGTGAACGGCTTCGACACGCCGGCACGGGCGGGAGCGGGCGTCTGAGCCGGAGCGTCGGCGACCCCCGCGGCGAGAACCAGGAAAGGAAGGAACGGAGACATCGCGAACTCCTCGAAGGAAAGAAACGGTGAACAGGAACGAAGGGACCCTACCGCAGCGCCACCGGAACGACGAATACGTCTTCTCGCGGCAGGAAGCTCTCGCGGCCGGAAGGATCGGGATGGCGCTCGAGCACCCAGTGTCGGTAGATCCGCGCCGGGAAGCCGTCGGCGAGATACCGCACCCCTTCGTCGGACCAGGCGAGCGATTCCTCGGCGACCGGCTCGGAAAGCGGTTCATCGGGCGGATTCGGCGCGGGCTCGGCAGCGGCGACCTGTTCCGCTGTCGCGGCCGGGACCGCGGTCGGCGTGACGGCCTCGGTGGCGCGCGGGCCGGCCAGGCCGGCCAGGAGCGTGGCGGCGACGGCGCCGGCGCCTGCCCATGCCAGGCGTTCGGCGAGCCAGCGCCACCCGACCGACGGCGACGAGGACGGACTCGACGCGACCGGCGCCGGGAGGGGCTCGGCGAGCGCGGCGGCGACGCGATCGCGGAGCGCTTCCGACGGCTGTCGGGGGCTCAAGCGCAGGAGATCGTCGACCAGGCGCCGCTCGCAGGGCGAGGCGTCGTCGCGGGAAAAATCGTCACAGTGGTTCACGACATTCCTCCGGAAGGAGTTTCTCGAGTGTCTCGAGCCCGCGGCGGCAGCGGGCGGTGACGGTGTTCTCGTTGGCGTCGAGCGCGCGGGCGATCTCGGCGAAGGTCAGCCCGCCCCACACCCGCAGCACCACCACCTCGCGCTGTTCGGGTGAAAGCCCCTCGAGCGCCCGGCGGACGGCCGCCTGCCGCTCGCGGCCGACGAGGGGATCCTCCTCCCACCAGGCATCGTCGACCGCGGCGACGCCTTCGCGGACGCGACGCCGCGCCGACGACTTCGCCAGGTCGAGCGCTTCGCAGCGCACCGCGGCGAAAAGCAGCGGGAGGTCGGGCGCGGCGACGCCCCGCTCGCGGCACGTCCGCCAGCACTTCACGAATCCCCCCTGCACCGCGTCCTCGGCGCTCGAACGGTCGCCGAGCCACTGCCGGGCATAGAGGAGGAGGCGGGGGGCGTGCGCGTCCCAGAGCCGCTCCCACGCCCGCTCCCCACCGGGGGCGGTCGGTTCGGTTCGGCGTGGGAGGGGGGGCTGCATGCGGATTCGCTCTCCGGGGAGGATAACGACGCCGAGGGGGATTTCCGTGCAGGCCCCCACGAGTCGCCGCCCGAACGGCGACTCGGCCCCGCAGACGCTGTATCCTGCCCGGTCGCGGCCGCTCGGCATCCGTGCCGGGTGGAGGTCGCAATGGCGTGGGGGATCACGGATGGTTCGCAGCGAATGGTCGATCGGCGCGGGCAGGTGCCTGGCCGTCCTCGTGGTGTTCCTCGCCGGACTCGGCGCCGGCCGGGGGGACGAGCCGGCCCGCAGGCCCGTCAACGTCGTCGTCGTCCTCGTCGACGACATGGGCTGGAACGATCTCTCCTGCCAGGGGAGCACCTTCCATCGCACGCCGCACATCGATCGGCTCGCCGCTTCCGGGACACGCTTCACCCACGGCTACGCGGCCTGCCCCGTCTGCTCCCCCACCCGCGCGGCGCTCCTTTCGGGGCAGTGGCCGGCCCGGCTCCATGTCACCGACTGGATCGCCGGCCACGAGGTGCCCGGCGCCCGCCTGACGATCCCCGACTGGACGAAGCACCTCCCGCTCGAGGTGGTGACGGTCGCGGAGCGGCTGAAGGGGGCCGGCTACGCCACCGCCACGATCGGCAAATGGCACCTCGGCGGCGAGGGCTTCGGCCCCGAGCGCCAGGGCTTCGACACGAACCACGGCGGCACCGCTCGCGGTCAGCCGCCCACCTACTTCTCCCCTTACGAGATCCCCACGCTCACCGATGGCCCGCCGGGGGAATACCTCACCGACCGCGAGGCCGCGGAGGCGGTGGCCTTCATCGAGAGAAACCACGACCGCCCCTTCTTCCTCTATCTCCCCCACCACGCCGTCCACACGCCGCTGGAGGCGAAGGCCGAGGCGGAACGCCGCTGGATCGACGCCGGCGGCAAGCCCGATCGCGAGGCGCGGAAGGGGCTCCGCGTCGGCGGCGACACGGGGCCCGGCCAGGTCAACGCCACCTACGCGGCGATGGTGGGAAGCGTCGACGACTCCGTCGGCCGGATCGTCGCCGCGCTCGAGGGGCTTTCCTTGAGCGACTCGACCGCGATCGTCTTCACCAGCGACAACGGCGGCCTCCTCCCCGTGACCGACAACCGTCCGCTCCGCGCCGGCAAGGGCTCGGCGTACGACGGCGGCGTCCGCGTGCCGCTGATCGTCTCCTGGCCCGGCGTCACGCCCCCCGGCACCACGAGCGACGAGCCGGCGATCACCCCCGACATCGCCGCCACGATCCTCGATCTCACCGGCGTCGGCCCGGAGCCGGGCCAGCCGCTCGACGGCACGAGCCTCGCCCCCGCGCTCGCCGGCGGCCGGCTCGACCGCCACGCCATCTACTGGCACTACCCCCACTACCATCCCGGTGGCGCCACCCCCTTCTCGGCGATCCGCGCGGGCGACTGGCGTCTCGTGCGTTTCCACGAAACCGGCCACGACGAGCTCTACGATCTCCGTGAGGATCCGGGCGAGCGTGTCGACCGGGCGAAGAGCGATCCCTCCCGCGCCGCGGGACTGGCCCGCGATCTCGACGCCTGGCTCGCCGAGACGGGAGCCCAGATGCCCACGCCCAATCCGGCGTGGAAGCCGGCACCCGCCCCGAGTGCGGACGCCGGGCCGGCGGGAGGTGCCCGGTGAGCATGCCGATCGTTCGCCCCGTCGTGAGCCTGCTCGCCGTCGTCACGGCGTTGCTTCCCCTGCCCGTCGCCGCGCAGATCGTCCTCCAGCAGCCCTCCTTCGGCGTCACCACCGCCGGCGGCACGGTGATCGTGCCCGACGGCGGCAGTGCCTCCCTCGGCGGCGTCGCATCGTCGGCCTCCGGCTCGGCCGCCTACGGCTTCCCGGTCCCGGGCTTGGGCAACCGGGCCTTCGGCCGTTCGAGCGGCTCGGCCGGCATGACGGTCCACGCCACGATCATCGACTTCCGCGAGATGGAGGCGACGCTCGCCGCCGAGGCGGCTGGGCTCCCCGGCGGCCAGTCACGGGACCGTCCGCCGCGCGCGGCCGCGCCGCAGAGCTTCGCCGAGGAGCTCGCGGCGATCCGCGCGGCGGCGGCGACGCCGCGGGAAGCCCGCGAGGCGGTGGCCCGGGCGAAGCTCGACCGAGGGCTTTCCAAGCTCGAGGCGGGCGACCTGCGCCTCGCACGGAGCTGGCTGGTGGCCGCGCGGAACGAAGGAGACGACGACGTGCGCAGGCGCGCAGGCGACCTGCTCTCGCGGATCGAGACGGCGCTCAGCGCCGCGAGACGGCCGCCGGCGCCCCGTTTCCCCCGGGCGCCTCCAGCGGCACCGTCACCGGCCATCCGGGGTACTCCCGCGGCCTCCCCGCGACCGGATCGGTGAAGCGCGGGGTGCAGTGGAACGCGACGGTCGCGTCTGAGAAGTCCCACACCGCCGCACCCCAGCCGTCGCCGCGCTGCCGCTCGTCGCGGAGGTCGCCGGGATTGGCGTAGGCGAGCATCGTGAGCTTGTTGCCGAGGCCATCCTCGTAGTCGCCCGTCCAGGGAAGCGGGCTGTCGACGATGGCGTTGGCACCGGGCCGCTCGTCCTCGGGGTGCCACCAGCGACCGTAGATCGTGTTCACCAGCGCCGGCGCCGTGAATGCGTAGGGCCCGTCGCCGTGGGCGTCGATCCCGTGGCGGACGACGACGGCCAGGTGCTGGTCGCCGCAGAGGTGGACGGCGCCTGCACGCTTGACCAGCCGGAGCGCCGCGTTCCTTCCCGACTGCGGCCAGCCGTTGCAGTCGAGATCGGCGAGCAGCCGGTTGTCGGGCGTGCCGTGGAGATGGACCGCACCGCAGAAGGCGGTCTGCGAGAGGACGGCCTTGGCGCGGACGCCCCCCGTGTCCCCTGCCCACCGGGCGAGCCAGTCGAGCTGACGGCTCCCCAGGAGCGCGAGCCCCGGCAGGTCGATCGCCTTCCGGTCGTACGCAGGATCGGTCACGTGATCGGGCCGCGGGCCGAGCGGCGGCACCGCCCCCTGCGGTCCGGTCTTGAACTTCCGATCCTCGACGATCGCGCAGTCGAGGCCGCCGACGACGAGCCTCGTGAACCACACTCCGATCCCCTGCTCCACCGGCGCCGCGTCGACCGGATCGGGGAGGTGCCAGGTCTGCTGGCGCTCCACCTGCCTCACGTAGGCGGCGGGCCAGTAGTAGCCGCCGTCGGAGCCGGTCTTCTCCAGGGCCCGCTTGCCGCCGGCTCCCCACAGGTTCGGATGGCCGACGTCGTGGTCGTCGGGGATCGTCACCGTGGGCCGGTCGCGGATCACGTCACGGAACTGCAGGCCGAACTCGATCCAGCCGAAGGTGTGCTGCGTGTGGCGGTAGGTCTGGTCGCCGGCGAAGAAGAGGAGATCGGGATCGGCCGCGCGGATGCCGGCCACGATCTCGTCGCGGAGGCCGGCGGTGTTGGACGAGTTGCAGCTCATCACCGCCACGGTGATGCGGTCCTTCTCGCGCGGATCGCGGCGGATCGTCCCCTCGAAGATCGCCTCGGCGCCGTGGCGGACGCGGTAGGCCGCGTCGCGCGAGGCATCCCATTCCTCGACCCGGAAGTGGGCGTCCCAGCCGGGATAGAGCACCTCGCCGCGCGCCGCCTCCACGAATCCCTGCCCATCGCCACGATCCACCTCCAGGCGCGCCTCCATCGCCTCGCCCGGCTCGAGCGGGAAAAGCTGCGCCGTCATCTTGAGCGTCGCCGGGCTCCCGTCCGGTGGCATTGTGAGCGTGTAGAGGGCGAAGGCGATCACGTCGCGCCGGGGCACGGCGAGATCGAAGGGGCGGCCGCGCTTGCCATCCCCCGTCTTCCCTTCCTTCGTCCACCACGACCCGGTGCACCAGCCGTCGAGGGCGGCATGCTCGGCGCCGAACGGCGCCGGATCGGGCGCGGCCGGCACGACCGTCGCGGCGGACGAGTCGCGCGGCGCGACCGAGCAGGCGAGGAGGACGACCGCCCCGAGGACGAGGCGACCGCGGATCGTTGGCGCGTGCATGGGGCACTCCGGGAGGACGATCGTCCGGCGGGCCGCGTCCCCCGGACTGAATCAGATCAGCTCGGCGATGGGCTCGCGCCGGTCGACGAGATACTGCGGCCGGCCGGCATGGTCGGGGATCGTCGTCGTGGCGACGTCGATGCCGAGGCGGTGGTAGAGGGTGGCGAAGACGTCCTGGTAATGGACGGGACGGTCCTGCGGCACCTCGCCGAGCCGGTTGGTGGAGCCGATCACCTGGCCGGTGCGCATCCCGCCTCCGGCGAGGAGACAGCAGGATGCCTGCGGCCAGTGGTCGCGGCCGGCGTCCTTGTTGATCCGCGGCGTGCGGCCGAACTCCCCCCAGGCCACGACGCTCACGTCGCGGTCGAGCCCGCGGTCGTGGAGATCGCCGACGAGCGCCGCGAGCGCCTGGTCGAAGCGGGCGAGCTGCTCGGGGAGGCGGGCGAAGTTCGAATGGTGGCGGTCCCAGCTGCCGAAGGAGAGCGTCACGCAGCGCACCCCCGCCTCCACCAGGCGCCTCGCGACGAGGAACTGGTCCATCCAGTGGGGGCCGGCGTCCTCGCCGAAGGCCGGATCGGCCGATCCCCGCCCGTAGCGGTCGCGGGTGGCCGCGTCCTCGCGCTCCACGTCGAGCGCCTCGACGAACCGGCTCGAGGTGAGGACGTCGAACGCCTTTTGAGCGTAGGCGTCGTGGCCGGCGGTGACCGCCGCGTCGCGCCAGCGGCGGAAGCCGTCGATCCCCTCGGCGAGCCGGCGGCGGTCGCCGAGTTGGTCGAGCGACACGCCGGCGAGCCGCATGCTCGCGAGCCCCTCGTCGTCCGGCTGGCAGGGGGCGTGCGCGGCGCCCAGGAATCCGGGCAGGCCGGGATTGGAGTAGGGGGCGTGACGGGTCTTGATCGTGAGGCCGACGAATGGCGGCACCGCGCGGTCGACCGGCCCCTGGAGGCGCGACAGCGCCGAGCCGAGCGACGGGTGCCCCTCCTGGCGTCCGCGCTGGCCGATCGGGTAGCCCGAGAGGCAGAGGTCGGAGCAATGCTGGTCGGGGCCGCCGTGGAGCGAACGGACGACGACGAACTTCTCCATCATCCCCGCCAGCCGCGGGAGGTGCTCGCAGATCTCGATGCCCGGGACGCTCGTGCGGATCGGGCGGAACGATCCCCGGATCTCCGCCGGCGCCTCCGGCTTCAGATCGACCATGTCCTGATGCGACGGCCCGCCCGGCAGGTAGACCATGATCACCGCCTTGTGGCCCAGTCCGCCGCTCGGGGCGCCGCTCGATCGGCCGGCGGCCTCGGCGGCGAGAATCCGCCCCATCGACAGGCCCCCGAGCCCCAGCGCCCCGATCCGCATGACATGCCGGCGCGACGCGCGAGCGCGTCCGGCGCCGTCACAGAAGCCGCCGATCGGACGGCCGGCGAGAGCGAGCACGGGATCGGCCACGGGAAGGTCCTCGGACGACGGGGGGCGGTTCGACGCTCCTTTTATACGCACGGCGCGGAGCGATCACGAAGACGAGACCGGCGGCCACGACGCTACGATGGCACCATTCGACGTCCCGAGCCCGTTTCCCTCCGGGAACCACCGGCCATGCTCCCCCGCCTCCTCCTCGCCGGCCTCGCGCTCGTCGCCAGCGGCGCCCCGGCGACGCTCGCCGCCGCCGAGCTCCGCGCCGCCACGGCGGTGATCGACGTCACCGATCCGGCCGCGCACAGCGTCCACGATCCCTCGATGGCGAAGGTGCTGCTCTTGGAACAGGAGGGCCGGCGCGCGGCGCTGGTCACGATCGACGTCGTCGCCATCGGCGGGATCGGCCCGATCGGCGACGCGTTCCTGGGCGAGCTCCGCGCGCGGCTGGCCCACGAGCACGGCATCCCCCCCGACCGGCTGTTCGTCAACGCCAGCCATTGCCACGCCGCCGTCCGCGCCGACGTCGCCGACCGGATCGTCGCCGCGGTCGCCGACGCCGTCACGAGACTCGAGCCGGTGCGAGCCGGCGCCGGGGCGACCAGCGAATCGCGGATCAGCGAGAACCGGCGCGTCGATCTCGCCGACGGCACGCAAGCCGACATGCGCCGCGCCTACGCCATGCCCCCCGACGAGGAGATCGTCGCGGCGGCGCCGATCGATCCGCAGGTGGGGCTCCTCGCCCTCGACCGCGCCGACGGCACGCCGCTGGCCGTCGTCTCGGTCTTCGCCTGCCATCCGATCATGAACCCGCCGCGCCGCGGCACCTCCGCCGACTTCCCCGCCGTCGCCGCGAAGCTCGTCGAGGAGGCGCTCGGCCACGGCGCGGTGTCGTTCTTCGTGCAGGGCTGCGGCGGCGACATCAATCCGGTGCGCTACAAGGAAGTGGACCGGCCCGCCGACGCCGAGCCGCTCGGCGCCCTCTACGGCGGCACCGTGCTCGCCGCGCTCCCCGGAATCGCCACCGCGGCCGACGCGCCGCTCGCGGCCTTCCACGAGCGCGTGGAGCTTCCCCGGGCCGCCGACCACGAGGCGCGGATCGGGCGGCTCGAGGAGGAGCGCGACGCGCTGGTGGCCTCGCTCACCCCCACGAACATCTCCTTCGAGCAGTTCCTCCCCGCGCTCGTCGAGCAGGCGGTGTTCCCCGAATCCCCGGGCCGCTCGAAGCAGCGGGCGCTCGCCGAGGCGCTCCTCGACGCGGACGAGGGAGAAGCCCACGACGCGGCGCTCGCCGACGAGATCGCCGCCTACCGGAGGAACATCGCCGCGATGGAGCGGCTCACCCGGCTGAACGTCAATCTCGCGCTCCTGGAAGCGCACCGGGACCGCGCGCGGGCCGCCGACGGCCGCACGCTTGCCGCCGAGATCGGGGGCCTCCGCATCGGCGACTTCACGCTCGTCACCTTCCCTGGCGAGCTCGTTTCGGGCGTCGGCCTCGACGTGAAGCGGGCCGCCGGATTCCCCACGGCGTTCGTCGCCGGCTACACCGACGGCTATCTCCACTATCTCCCCACGGCGCGACAGCGCGCCAACACCGGCTACGCCCAGGAAGACTGCGACTGCCTGGTGGCCCCGGAGTGGGAGCGCGTCTTCGCCGCCGCCGCCGCACGGATGTTCGCCCGGCTGCGGGAGTGAGTCGCCGTCGTCTCCTTCGTGAGTGCCGCCCGGCCGCGGCGCCGCACGCCGGTTCGTGCAAGAAGCGGCCCCTTCCGCCGTTCACCCCCTCGTTTCCCGCGGGTATCATGGCTCCCTCGCCGTGCGGTCCGGGTGGAACCGCCACGGAGGATCCATTTTCATTCCTGTCCGGGAACCGCTCCGCACCATGGCACGCGCTTTTTCCTCCGGCGTCGTTCTCCTCTCCCTCCTCGCGCTCTCCCCCGCGGCCCGCGCCGCCGAGACCTGGGAGCAGAAGGCCGAGAAGCAGCCCTCCGGCGCCGACGCGGCGCCGGCCCCCGTCTCCAAGGGGCTCGCCGACTGGATCTGGGGCCCGAAGGACGACGACGAATACCGGCTCACGAAGCGCTTCGCATCGAAGGCCGGCCTGAAGCGGGCCGTGATCACCGCCAGCGCCGACAACCACCTCGCCCTCTCGCTCAACGGCAAGGAGCTCGCCAAGAGCTCGAACTGGCAGCAGCCGGTGTCCGTCGACGTCACGAAGGAGCTGAAGGCAGGCGACAACGAGATCTCGGCCGTCGTGCGGAACGACGGGGGCCCGGCCGGGTTCTCCTGCCGCCTGGTGCTCACCGCCGCCGACGGCGGCGAGACGGTGATCTCGAGCGACGGCACCTGGAAAGCGGCCCCGGCCGGCACGCCGAACGAGGCGGTCGCCATCCGCACCGTCGCCAAGGCGGGCGAGGCTCCCTGGGGTGAAGCCCTCGCCGGCGGCGGCGGCCCGACCGGCTCGCAGCCCTTCGACCTCCTCCCCGGTTTCCAGGTCGAGAAGCTCTTCACGGTGCCCCAGGACGTGCTCGGGTCGTGGGTCTGCATCACCACCGACCCCAAGGGGCGCCTCATCGCCAGCGACCAGGGGGACAAGGGCCTGGTGCGGATCACCCCCGCCCCGCTCGATGGCTCGAAGCCGACCACCGTGGAGAAGATCCCGGTCGCGCTCTCGGGCGCTCAAGGGATGCTCTGGGCCTTCGACGCGCTGTACGTCGTCTGCAACGGCGGACCGGGGAGCGGCCTCTACCGGGCCACCGACTCCGACGGCGACGACGTCCTCGACAAGGTGGAGAAGCTCCGCACGTTCGAGGGCGGGGGCGAGCACGGGCCCCACTCGGTGCGCCTCTCCCCCGACGGCAAGAGCCTGTACGTCATCGCCGGCAACCACACGCTCCCCCCCTTCAAGGTCGAGCAGGTCACCGAGCCGCAGTCGCTCGGCGGCCTCCGCACCGGGCAGCGCCGCGTGAAGCTCCCGGAGGAGGCGAAGAGCCGCCTGCCCGCCAACTGGGACGAGGACCTCGTCATCCCGCGCATGTGGGACGCCGGCGGCCACGCCGTCGGGATCCTGGCCCCCGGCGGCTGGGTGGCGAAGACCGACCGTGACGGCAAGACCTGGGAGATCCACACCGCCGGCTACCGCAATCCCTACGACTTCGCCTTCAACGCCGACGGCGAGATGTTCGTCTACGACGCCGACATGGAGTGGGACTTCGGCTCCCCCTGGTACCGTCCGACGCGCGTCAACCATGCCACCAGCGGCTCGGAGCTCGGCTGGCGCAGTGGCGCCGGCAAGTGGCCGGCCTCGTACGCCGACAGCCTTCCGGCCGCGGTCGACATCGGGCCGGGATCGCCGGTCGGCGTGACCTTCGGCTACGGGACGAAGTTCCCCGCCAAGTACCAGAAGGCGCTGTTCATCTGCGACTGGACCTTCGGGACGATGTACGCCATTCACATCGAGCCCAAGGACTCGACCTACACCGCCGAGAAGGAGGAGTTCGTCTCGCGGACGCCGCTGCCCCTCACCGACGTCACCGTCGGCCTCGACGGCGCGGTCTACTTCACCGTCGGCGGCCGCGGCGGCCAGTCGGAGCTCTACCGCGTGACCTACGCCGGGAAGGAGCCGACGACGCCGGTCGACGCCCGCACGACCGAGGGGGCCGAGGCCCGTCAGGCCCGCCAGGCGCTCGAGGCCTTCCACGTCACCGGGGCCGACACGGCCAAGGCGGTCGCCGCGGCGCTGCCCAAGCTCGGCGACCCAGACCGCTTCGTGCGCTACGCCGCGCGGATCGCCCTCGAGCATCAGCCGCTCGACGCCTGGGCCGCCAAGGCGCTCGCCTCCACCGATGCCCGCGCCCGCATCCAGGGGGCGATCGCCGTGGCCCGCCAGGCGGAGCCGTCGATGCAGCCGCAGGTCCTCGCGGCCCTCGACGGGCTCGATCTGGCCAAGCTCGACACCGCCACGAAGACCGACCTCGTCCGCGCCTACGAGCTGGCGATGATCCGGCTCGGCGAGCTCTCCCCCGAAGCGAAGGCGAAGCTCGCCGCGCGCCTCGGGCCGCTCTTCCCCTCGGGCTCCTTCGACCTCGACCGCGAGCTGGCCAGCGTGCTGGTCACGGTGCGGGCGCCGGGGATCGTCGCCAAGCTCGTCGGCCTCATGGCCGAGCCTTCCGACGGCGGCAAGCCGACGAACCTCGCGCCGAACGAGGAGGAGCTGCGCCAGCTGATCACGCGCAACGCCGGCTACGGCAGCGCCATCCGCGACAGCCTCGAGAAGCGGTCCGATCTCCTCCAGGTCCACTTCGCCTACTGCCTGCGGACGGTGACGGAGCGCGACGCCTGGACCCTCGCCGACCGCAAGGCCTTCCACCAGTGGTTCACCCGGGCCCGTCAGTGGGCCGGCGGGGCGAGCTTCCGCAAGTTCCTCGTCAACATGGAGAACGAGAGCCTCGCCGGGCTCACCGACAACGACAAGCTGGCCCTCGAGGCGCAAGGCGCGCTGACGCGCTGGGTGGCGCCGCCGCTGCCCATGCCGGTCGGCCCCGGCAAGCCCTGGACGGTCGACGAGGTCCTCGCCGCCGCCGAGAAGGGGCTCGCCTCCGGGCGGAACTTCGACGCGGGCAAGCGGACCTTCGCCGCGGCCCGCTGCGTCGTCTGCCACCGCTACGGCGAGGACGGCGGCTCGACCGGCCCCGACCTCACGCAGGCCGGCGGACGCTTCCAGGTCAAGGATCTCGTCGAGGCGATGGTGGTCCCCAGCAAGGTCGTCTCCGACCAGTACAAGGGGAGCATCGTCACCACGCACGACGGCAAGGCCCTCACGGGGCGGATCGTGAAGGACTCCCCCGAGTCGATCGTCATCGTCACCGATCCGGAGGACGCCACGAAGTTCGTCGAGCTCGCCCGCAGCGACATCGAGGAGATCGTGCCGGCGACCGAATCGCTGATGCCCAAGGCGCTGCTCGACACCTTGAGCGAGGCGGAGGTGCTCGATCTGCTGGCCTACACGCTGGCCCGTGGAAACCGCAACGATGCCCGTTTCAAGAAGTGATTATCCCTTCGCGCTGGCGATCCTCGCGGCGCTCGCGGCCGGCCCGGCTGCGGCGCCCGTGCGGGCGGTCGACTTCGCCCACGAGGTGGCGCCGATCCTCCGGGCGAAGTGCGGGAAGTGCCATGCCGGCTCGCAGCGGCAGGGGGGCTTCTCGATCAACGAGCGCGAGGATCTCCTCGCCGGCGGCGACTCCGGTGTTCCGGGATTCGTGTCCGGCGACGCGGCGGCGAGCGAACTTCTCGCCCGCGTGACGAGCACCGACCCCGACCTGCGGATGCCGAGCGAGGGGGAGGCCCTCGCGCCCGAGGCGGTCGAGATCCTCCGCCGCTGGATCGACGCGGGCGCCCCGTGGGAGGAGGGCTTCTCGTTCGGGGGGCCGTCGTACGAGGCCCCTTTGCGCCTCCGACAGGTCGAGCTTCCCGCGGCACGGCTCGGCCGGCTCCATTCGATCGATCGGATCGTCGACGCCCACCGCGCCGCGGCGGGCCTCGAGCCCTTGCCGCGCTGCGACGACGCCACCTTCATCCGCCGCGCGAGCCTCGATCTCGTCGGCCTGCTCCCCGACCCCGACGCGGTGGCGACCTTCGTCGCCGATGCCGATCCCCGCAAGCGGGCGCGGCTCGTGGAGACGCTCCTCGACGACGACCTGGCCCGGGCCGAGCACTGGATGACGTTCTGGAACGACCTCCTCCGCAACGACTACACCGGCACCGGCTTCATCACCGGCGGCCGCAAGCAGATCACCGGCTGGCTCCACCGGGCGCTCGTGGAGAACATGCCCTACGACCGCTTCGTGCGCGAGCTGGTCTCCCCGAGCGACGCCTCGCGCGGCTTCATCGACGGCATCACGTGGCGCGGCGAGGTGAACTCGAGCCAGACCGTGCCGATCCAGTTCGCGCAGAACGTCGGCCAGACGTTCCTGGGGATCAACCTCAAGTGCGCGAGCTGCCACGACAGCTTCACCGACCGCTGGAAGCTCGCCGACACCTACGGCCTGGCCGCCGTGATGGCCCCCGAGCGGCTCGAGCTCTTCCGCTGCGACAAGGCGACCGGCGCCCACGCCACCCCCTCCTGGCCCTTCGCCGAGCTCGGCCAGATCGACCCCGCGAAGCCGCCGGCCGAGCGGCTCGAGGAGCTCTCCCGACTCCTCGTCGATCCGGACAACGGCTGGCTCTCGCGCACGCTCGTCAACCGCGTCTGGGCCCGGCTCGTCGGCCGGGGCATCGTCCATCCGGTCGACGCCCTCCGGTCCCGCCCCTGGAGCGAGGATCTCCTCGACTGGCTCGCCGCCGACTTCGTCGCCCATGGCTACGACATGAAGCGGCTCCTGGCCGCGATCGCCACCTCCGAGACCTACGGCTCGGTGACGCCCCCCTCCGAGGGAACGGCGCCGGCCAAGGGGGCCGCGTTCGCGGGGCCCGTTCCGCGGCGGATGACCGCCGAGCAGTTCATCGACGCCCTCTGGCAGCTCACCGGGGAGGCGCCGCCCAAGCCGGACGCCGACGTCGTCCGTGTGAAGCCCGATCCGGCGGCACCGCAGCCGCTCCCCCCGCGCGCCAAGTGGATCTGGAACAACCAATCCGCCGCGTCGCCGCCGGGTGAGAAGCTCGCCTTCCGGGCCCGCATCGAGCTGCCCGACGGCGCGACCCACGCCGTCGCCGTCGCCACCGCCGACAACGAGGCGACGATGTGGGTCAACGGCACGAAGGTCGGCCACACCGCCGACTGGGGCAAGCCCTTCGCGGAGCCGATCACGGGGGCCATGAAGCGCGGCACGAACGAAGTCCTCGTCGTCGCCGCCAACGCCGACGCCGGTGGACCTGCGGCGCTCAAAGCCGAAGTCCGCGTTCTCCTCGCCGACGGCTCGTCGGCGATCCTCGCCACCGACGATTCCTGGGAGTGGACGGCGTCACTCCCCGATGCGGAGGGGAAGTGGCCCCAGGGGCGCGAGCCTGCCGACTGGCAGCGGGCGAGCCTGGTGGAGAACCAGGGCACCTGGGCCGCCTCCGACGCCCCCTTCGCCGCGGGCGTGGCGGGCGCCACCGGCCCCGGGCCGATGGTTCGGGCGGTGCTCGTGAAGGGCACGGCGATCCAGGCCGCGCTCGGCCGGCCCAACCGGGATCAGGTGGTGACCTCGCGGCCCACCGACCTCACCACGCTCGAGGCGATCCTCCTGGCGAACGAGCAGACCCTCTTCGACCTCTTCTCGCGCGGCGCTACGCGGATCCTCGCCGAGAAGGGGAGCGACCCGGACACGCTCGTCCACCACGTCTTCGCCGCGGCCCTCGCGCGAGGGCCCACGGCCGAGGAGCTCGCCGCCGCCACATCGATCCTCGGCCCCGCGCCGACGGAGCCCCAGGTGGCCGATCTCCTCTGGGCGGTGGTCATGCTCCCCGAGTTCCAACTGGTGCGATAGGTGCCCCCATGCGAACCCGCCACGAAGCCGCCGCCCGCCGGGATTTCCTGAGGGGCCTGGCCGCCGCCGCCACCGCCACGCTCGCCCTCCCCGAGCCGCGCGTCCGTGCCGAGGGGGTGGTGCATCCGCGGGCCACGGCCGACGCGATCATCGTCCTCTGGATGGCCGGCGGCATGGCCGCGCCCGACAACTTCGACCCCAAGAAGTACAAGCCCTTCGAGAAGGGCCTCGCCGTCGCCGACTGCATCAGCACCTTCCCGGCGATCCCCACCGCGATCGACGGCGTGCAGATCTGCCAGGGGCTCGAGGAGATCGCGAGCGTCCTCGACCGGGGGACGCTTCTGCGCTCGCACGTGCAGCCCGATCTCGGCAGCATCCTCCACTCGCGCCACCAGTACCACTGGCACACCGGCTACGTTCCGCCGCAGACGGTCGCCTGCCCGCACATCGGCGCCTGGATGGCACGCGTCCTCGGGCCGCGCAATCCCACGATGCCGGCCTTCGTGAACATCGGCCAGCGCCTCGAGGGGATCGGCGAGAACGAGGAGATCAAGGCCTTCACCACCGCCGGCTTCTTCGGCAGCGAGTTCGGCCCGATGAACCTCCCCTACCCCGAGGAGGCGGCCGCCGCGGTGCGGCCGCCCAAGGGGATGGAGCCGGGCCGGTTCGCCGACCGCTACGCGCACTACAAGAAGCTCCTCGCCGCGGCGCCGGGCCGCGAGCACGCGAGCGACCACCACCAGGAGTCGATGCTCAGGAGCCTCGACAACGCCCACCGGCTCCTCTCGGCGAAGGAGCGCGAGGCCTTCGACATCTCGCTCGAGCCGAAGGAGGTGCAGGAGGCCTACGACACCGGCCGCTTCGGACGCGGCTGCCTCCTCGCCCGGCGGCTCGTCGAGAACGGCGCCCGCTACGTCGAGGTGACGACCGAGTACATCCCCTTCCTCCACTGGGACACCCACGACCGCGGCCACGAGACGGTGGCCCGGATGCACGCCGAGATCGACCGGCCCATCGCGACGCTCGTCCGCGATCTCGAGGCCCGCGGCCTCCTCGATCGGACGCTCGTGGTGATCGCCAGCGAGTTCAGCCGCGACATGATCACCGAGGGCCGGCCCGGCTCGAAGGCCACCGACCAGGCCAACTCCCCCAAGGACTTCCTCCAGGAGCCGAATCACTACGGCCAGCACCGCCACTTCACCGGCGGCTCGACGGTGGCCCTCTTCGGCGGCGGCATCAAGAAGGGCTTCGTCTACGGGAAGACCGCCGACGAGCGGCCCTGTCTCGCGATCGAGAATCCGGTGACGATCTCCGACCTCCACGCCACGCTCTTCACCGCCATGGGGATCAGCCCCAAGACCCTCTTCGAGATCGAGAACCGCCCCTTCTACGCCACCGAGGACGGCAAGGGCCGCGCCGTGGAGGCGCTTTTCGGTGCCTGACATGCGAGAGTGGGGAGTGTTCCCCGGGCGGCCCGCCGCCCGCTTCCCAATCGAGCTCCCGTCGCCGATGCGGCTCCTCTCCCTCCTCCTCGCCGCGATCCTCGCAGGCACCGCCGCGGATGCCCGGGCCCAGGCGATCCCCGCGGCGAAGGCCCCCCCCGCAGCGGCCAAGCACCGCTTCCTCCCCGACGAACCGCGATCGGAGCCGCGGCCGATCCGCTCGCGGCACTTCTCCTTCCTCTCCGACGTCTCCGACCGGGAGGCGAAGGAGATCCTCGAGCGGCTCGAACGGATGACGGCGCTTTTGGAGAAGTACTTCGGCCGCCGCCTGCCGGGGGTGATCGAGGGCTTCATCGTCCACGATCTCGCCGTCTGGCCCGAGGGGGTGCTCGTCGAGCCGCTCGGCGTGGAGAAGATCCGGGAGCCGGCAGGGGTCTGCTTCACCACCGTCCTCGGGCCCCACCGCCGCGCCACGCTCTATTCCTGCGACGATCCGCGCATCATCCAGCACGAGTGCACGCACGGCTTCTGCCATCTGGTCTTCGGCGGCGTCGGGCCGCCGTGGCTGGCCGAGGGGCTCGCGGAGATGGGCCGCTGGTGGGAGGAGCGGGAGAAGGAGACGGAGGTCGACCCCGTCGTGTGGGCCATCCTCCGGGATCCGCGCCTGCCGCGGCCCGGAATCCACGACATCGTGGCCCCCGAGACCCGCCCCGCGGAGCCGCGCGACTACGTCTGGCGCTGGGCGCTGTGCCATCTCCTCGTCGAGAACCCGAACTTCGCCGACCGCTTCCGAACGCTTGCGGTAGCGCTGATGGAGGGCCGTCCGGGAGCGTCGTTCGAGACCGCCTTCGCGCCGGTCGGCCGCGAGGTCGCCTTCGAGTTCGACCGCTTCCTCGCCGACGCCGCCAACGGCTACCGCACCGATCTGGCCGCCTGGCCCTGGAAGGCGAAGCACAAGCGGCTCGCCCCCCGCGGCAGCGCCCGGGCGAAGGTCAAGGCGGCGGCCGGCTGGCAATCGAGCGGCGTCGAGGTGACGGCGGGGGAGACGTTCGTCATCGAGGCGGAGGGTTCGTGGCGCGTGGCCACGGGAGGCGACACGGTCGGCCCCGCGGGGAGCGCCGACGGAAGCGGCCGCCTCGTCGGGGCGCTGTTCGCCGACTTCACCCTCTCCGGGGAGTTTCCCCTGGGGCCGCGCGCCGACCTCGTCGCGCCGGCCGACGGCGTCCTCATGCTCCGCTGCGGCGACGCCTGGACGGGGCTCTCCGACAACGACGGCACGCTGACCGTCACCATCCGCCGAAAGGAGGCACCATGACGGACGAACGCCGCGCGTCGGCTTCCACTCGGACCAGCCTGTTCGCGCGCCTCACCCGCGCGAGCCTGGCACTCGTCCTCGTCGCCGCCGGCTGCGAGCCCGGCGCGGCGCCGCGGCAGGCCGCGTCCCCCTCCTCCGCACCGATCCCGGAGACCGCCCCCGACGTGAAAGCCCCCGCACCGATCGAGATCGATCTGGCCACGATCGACGCCGACGGTCTCCGTGGGCCCGCCGACGGCAAGGTGGCGGTGGATTACGAGTTCACGATCGTCGATTCACCCGAGGCGCGGGCGCGCGTGCAGGCGATCGACGCGAGCGTGGAGTTCCTGCCCGGCTCGCGCGGCCGCATCGGCGCGGGTGCAGGGGAGTGCCTCTGCATCGGCTCGACGCACCAGGCGAACTGGCGCGCCGTCCTCGAGTCACTCGCGGCGCTGCCCGGCGTCGAGCGGATCATCGAGTGCCACCGGGAGTGAGCCGGCGGCTCGCGCGCCGGCCGGGTCAGTTCGGCACACCGCGGCGCTCGTAGGGGAGGAGGGCGCCGGCTTCGCGGACGAGGTCGAGGAACTCCGCCCGCAGGCCGCCCGGATCGCGGCCGAGCGCGGCCGACGCCGTCGACGCCACGTGCTCGAGCGACGCCTGGCCGCGGTGCCGGCTCTCGCGGAGGAGCATGCCGAACTCGGCCACCGCCGCGGCGAAGCGGAGGTCGTCGGAGGCGGCCTGGAAATCCCCCCCGGCGTCCTCGTGGGGGATCAGCCGCTCCACGCTCTCGCTCGCCTCGGGAGCCTTCCAGCGGAGCTTCACGGTGCACAGCTCCGGCGACGGCGGGCCCGCCTCGGGATCGCGAGCAGGCGCGGCCGCCGCCGGCTTGGGCTGGTACTTGAGCGGCACGTCGTCCGGGCCCTTCCCCGCCGCGGCCACCGGCACGATCTCGTAGAGCGCGGTCACGCCGTGGCCGGCG
Organism: uncultured Planctomycetaceae bacterium; assembly: GCA_963923225.1. Taxonomy (GTDB): domain Bacteria; phylum Planctomycetota; class Planctomycetia; order Pirellulales; family UBA1268; genus QWOP01. The sequence continues at coordinate 1,261 of CAWUOA010000022.1, read as the reverse complement.
CCCACCTCCCCGGCGTCCTTCGTGTCGTCCTTGAAGTCGCGGGCGGCGAGGAGCCGGTTCTCGTAGCCGAGGAGCCGGTAGGCGGCGACGTGGGCGGGGTTGAACTCGATCTGGATCTTCACATCCTTGGCGATCGTCACGGTGCTGCCGGTGAGCTGCTCGACGAGCACCTTCCGCGCCTCGCGGGCCCCGTCGACGTAGGCGTAGACGCCGTTGCCGTTGTCGGCGAGCTTCTCCATCTTCTCGTCCTGCAGGTTCCCCTGGCCGAAGCCGAGGACGGTGAGGAACACGCCGCTGCCCGCCTTCTCCTTGATCAGCCCCACGAGCGCCGCGTCGTCGGTGATGCCGACGTTGAGATCGCCGTCGGTGGCCAGGAGCACGCGGTTGGAGCCCCCCTTCACGAAGGCCTCCTGGGCGAGCCGGTAGGCGACCTCGATCCCGGCCGAGCCGTTGGTGGAGCCACCGGCGGAGAGCGAATCGATGGCGGCCCGGATGCGGTCCTTCTGGTCGCCGCTGGTCGGCGCGAGCTTCACCCCGGCGTCGCCGGCGTAGGTGACGATCGCCACCTTGTCGTTCTCGGTGAGCTGCTCGACGAGCATCGACAGGCTCTGCTTCACCAGCGGCAGCTTGTTCGGCTCGTTCATCGAGCCGGAGACGTCGACGAGGAACACGAGGCTCGTGCCGGGCCGGGACGCGGCGGCGATGTCGCGGCCTTTGAGGGCCACGCGGAGGAGCCGGTGTCCGGGCTGCCAGGGGCAGCTCGCGCTCTCGAGGCGAACGGCGAGCGGATCGTCGCCGGCGGGGGCAGGATCGTCGTAGCGGAAGTAGTTGAGCATCTCCTCGAGGCGCACCGCCTCCGGCGGCGGCACCTGCCGGTCGTTGAGGAACCGGCGCACCAGGGTGTAGCTCGCGGTGTCGACGTCGATCGAGAAGGTGGAGAGCGCCTGCCCCTCCTCGGCCGGATTGCGGAAGGAGTTCTCCACGAAGCGGGCGTAGCGCTCGGTGCCCGGGGCGCCGGGGGTGAAGGCATGCCGGTCGCGCTCGTCGAACCAGCGCCGGCCCGATCCGACCCCATCCGGCTCGATGCGCCCCTCCGAGCCTTGCGATCCGATGTACGCCTGCGCGGTGGCGCGGCCGTAGAGCGGCGTGGGCACGGCGAGCTTCGAGATGCTCATGCCCTGGGGAGCGGGCTTGGGCGCGGCGGCCAACTGGCCCTGCCCTCCCCGGGCGCCCGGCGCGGGCACGCGGGCACGACCGGCCA
>CAWUOA010000021.1:0-19521 GCA_963923225.1 uncultured Planctomycetaceae bacterium | reverse complement strand
CGCCCAGCGCGAGGAGTCCACCGAGTGGCCGGTCCCGCCGACGCCCCAGGCCGAGTCGTTGGTGGCCACGTTCCGTTCGAATATCGACCGGCGCGTGAAGCTGATCGACGATTACGGCCCCCGGATCGTCGAGGCCCTCTCCAAGAGCGGCGCCCCGGTCGCACAGAGGGCCCGCGCCGCGCGCGAGGTGTTCGACGACCTCGCCAAGGAGGCGGACAAGGCGGTCGCCGAGCTCCGCGGCGCGACGCAGCGCTACGCCGCCGACTCTGGCGTGTTCGCGATTCAGTGACCGCCGCCGGGAGGCACGGTGGGGGCTCCGAGCACGGAGTCGAGCCAGGAGTACGCCTCGCGGCGCTGCGCCTCGGGGAACGAATGCCCCGCGTCTGGTGACACCAGGACGATCCGCCCCGGGACACCGTGGATCGCGTAGATCGGACGGGCCTCCTCGATCGCCCGACGAACCCCCGCCACGGCGAAATTGTCGTCGCCGGTCGGAGCGCTCGCGAAGAAACCGCGCGGGGCCAACGACGCGATCACCTCCGGGAAGTCGAAGGGAACGCGCGCCGGATCGCCCCCCCACACGCGACGGATCCGCGGCATGTAGGTGCGGCTGGTCCAGCCGGTGAGATCGCCGCGGTAATAGTCGGGGAAGGGGGTGAAGCCGCAACTCGACACGACGGCCCGGAGCCGTGGGTCGAACGCCGCGGTGAAGATGGCGTTGTGGCCACCGAGGGAATGGCCGATGACGCCGATCCGGGCGCCGTCCACCTCGGCGAGCGACGCGAGGAGGTCGACGCCGCGGACGTTGTTCCACACCGCCTTCATCGAGCCACTGGCGTAGCCCGTGCCCTCGAGTTCGGGAGCCCACCGGTACTCGCCGAAACGCGGATAGTCGGGAACGAGGCAGACGTAGCCGCGTCCGACGAGTTCGCGGGCGTACGCCAGATCGGGAAGACCGCCGAGCCCGGCCGGCTCGTCCTTGCCGACGGCGTTGGTCTGATGGAGACAGAGCATCGCAGGCGCCTTCCCGGCCGGCGGAGGGTCGGGCAGGAGGAGCCAGGCTGGCACGCGGTCGTCCCCTCCATGACCGTCGTCCCCCTCGACGCGGTAGCGGATCTTGCGGCGGACATGCCCCTCGGCCCGCTCCTCCGACACCACCTCGAACGCCGGCGCCGCACGGTCCTTCGCGTCGCGCGGGCCGGGGAAGGGCCCCATCACCTCCTCCATCCGGCCACGGATGACGGGCACGCGCGCCGCCCATTCCGCCACCGATGCCGCCTGCGGCGCCTCCGCCCCCGCGAGGGGCCACCCGGCGGTGCCGACGAACAGCACGATCGCGGGGAGCGCCGCACCCGCACGGCCGAGCGGCCCGGGACGGCCGGATGATCGGGTCATGTCCGGCTCGGATGCCAAGGGTCGTCGATCACGCCGACGGACTTGTTGGCGTGTCGGGCGAGGACGAAGAGAAGGTCGCCGAGTCGATTGAGATACTCGATGGCGTTGACCGGAAGACGCATGTCGGGCATCGCCCCGAGTTGCACCACCCGCCGCTCCGCCCTCCGGCAGACGGTGCGCGCCACGTGGAGCACGGCCGCCAGCGGGGTGCCTGCAGGGAGGATGAACGACGAGAGGGGCTCGAGCCCCGCTTCGTGCCGGTCGATCGCCCGCTCGAGCTCCTCGACGTGCGCGGCGGTGATCCGCTCCTGGGCATCGCCGGGGGTCGCCAGCTGCGCGCCCAGTTCGAACAGATCGCACTGCACGCGACGGAGGAGCGGATCGAGAGGCCCGGCTCCGGCCGTCGCGCGGACGACCCCGAGATGGCTGTTGAGCTCGTCGACGGTGCCGAAGGCCTCGATGCGGACATGGTCCTTCCGCACCCGCGGGCCGCCGAAGAGGCCCGTCTCACCGGCGTCGCCGGTCTTCGTGTAGATCTTCACTGCGCTCCTCCCGAGTGCCGGCCGGCACGACCGCCGGGATGGCTCCCGACGTCGATCCTTGCCGGCCGACGTATACTGGTGCCCACGGCCGGAACCGACAACCCGCGTGCTCGAAAAAACGGCCCGCGTCACCCGGCTCCCGCCCTCGCCCCCCCGGGACGATTCGACCGTGACAGGACGGAGACATTCGATGCCGTTGGTCCGAGCCTTGCCGAGCTGCGTCGCCCTTCCCCGCTCCTTCGGCCTCGCCCGATTGGGCGCGGCGCTCGTGGCGATCCCGCTCACCGCCGCACTGCCGGCGGCGGGTGCCGCCGCCGAGGAGCGTTCGGCGCTCGAAGCCCGCTACCTCGGCCCCCCGGTGAAGGTCACCGAGGGCCTGGAGAAGGCGGGCGAGGGGTACTTCTCGCCTGACTCCCGTCGCATCTGCTACCAGGGCGTACCGAAGGGCTACCCCTTCTATCAGATCTACGTCCAGCCCTTCGACGCGGCCGCGCCCCGGCCCGCGACGCCGGTCCGGGTCAGCCCCGGCCGCGGCCGGACGACCTGTGCCTGGTTCACCCCGGACGGCGACCGTCTCCTCTTCGCCTCGAGCCATCTCGACCCGGCCCTCGACAAGACCGAGGCCGCGGCGCGGGAACAGGCCGCGGAAGACGCGAAGAGCGGCCGACGCCGTCGATACCAGTGGGACTTCGATCCCGCCATGGACTTGTTCACCGCCCGGCTCGACGGCAGCGACCTGCGTCGGCTGGCGGGCGCCGACGGCTACGACGCCGAATGCTCCTTTTCGCCCGACGGCAAGACGCTCCTCTTCGTGAGCGACCGCGACGGCGACGCCGACATCTACTCCTCCGACGCCGACGGCACCGGCGTCGTCCAGCTCACCGACGTCGACGGCTACGACGGCGGCCCCTTCTTCTCCCCCGACGGGAAGTGGATCTGCTACCGCACCGACCGGGTCGAGAAGGAGCTCCTCCAGATCCATGTCATGCGGGCGGACGGCGGCGGGGACGTCGCGGTCACCGCGGGCAACGGCGTCCGCTGGGCCCCGTACTGGCACCCGAGCCGGCCGTGGCTGATGTGGACCGGCGCCGACCATGGCGACGGCACGACACGGCCGAACTACGACGTCTGGATCGCCCGCTACGACACCTCCGACGGCACCTTCCGCCACGGCGAACCGCTGCGGATCACCGACCACCCCGGGGCCGACGTTCTGCCGGTGTTCTCCCCCGACGGGACGCTGCTGATGTGGACCGCCAGCCGCGACGGCGAGCGGTCGCCGAGCCAATTGTGGGTCTCGAAGCTCGATCTCGACGCGATCGACCGCGAGCTCCCGCCGGTTCCCGCGGCGACGGAGAACCCATGAGCTCCTCCGAAGACCGCGCCGGGAAGGCCCGTCCGACCACGCCGAAGATCGACGGCGTGGCGATGGTGGGCGGGGGCCAGATGGCCCTGGCACTCGCCGAGGGATTCTGCCGCACCGGACTGCTCGAGCCGGCCGGCATCGTCGTCCACGATCCGGCCGAGGCCGCGCGGACGCGCCTGGCCGAGCGTCTGCCCGGGGTGCGCTTCGCCTCCACGCCCGCCGAGGCGGTGCGGGGGGCAAGCATCGTCTTCCTGGCGGTGAAACCGCAGCACGCCGAGACCGCGAGCCGGAGCCTCGCCGGGGCGCTTCCCTCCGGGGCCACCGTGGTGTCGATCGTCGCCGGCGTGCCGATCGCCACCCTCGGCGGCTGGCTCGGCACCGGGGCCGTGGTGCGCGTGATGCCCAACACCCCCTGCCTCGTGGGGCGGGGGGTCTCCGCCTGGTGCCGCGGGCCGGAGGTGTCCGACGACGCCGCCCGTGCGAGCGCCGCGCTCCTCGGCGCGGTGGGAAGCGTCCACGAGGTCGCGGAGCCACTGCTCGACGCCGTCACCGGCCTGTCCGGCTCCGGCCCGGGCTACGTGGCGCTCGTCGTCGAGGCGCTCGCCGACGGCGGGGTGAAGGCGGGCCTGCCGCGGAGTCTGGCGCTGGCACTCGCGGCCGGCACGGTGGCCGGCACGGGCGAACTGATCGAACGCAGCGGCGAACATCCGGCGATCGTCCGCGACCGCGTCGCCAGCCCCGGCGGGACGACGATCGCGGGGCTCGCGGTGCTCGAGGCCCGCGGGGTCCGCGGCGCGCTGATCGACGCCGTCGTCGCCGCCGCCGACCGCGCCCGGGAATTGGGCGAGCCCGCGGGGGGGTGAGAGGGCCTACCGCTTCTTCTTGGCGGCCTTTTTCGCGCTTTTCTTGGCGGTCTTCTTCGCCGTCTTCTTCGCGCCCTTGGCCGAGTTGCCGAAGACATGGCCCCAGTTGTCGGCGTACTGGGCGTTCGAACCGACTCGGATCACGGACATCGTTGAACTCTCCTCGACGGACTCGGGTCCAAGGGGGATGGACGGGGCAGGGGCACGAAGCGGGCGGCGAGCGACGACGCCGATCGCCCCGCAGCCTCGTCCACGCCCGCGACGATTCGATTCGTAGCGAATCGACCGCGGCCGGGTCAAGGATGGTCCGCGGCGCCGGCAGTCGGTCCCGGCGGAGCGGCCTGCACCTCGAGCCACACACGCGCCACCCCCGTCGGCAGAGGTCGATGGCGGGCGGGCCCGTCCAGCGATCGCTCCCCCGCCAGGTCGTCGACGAAGAGGACCAATTCGTTGCGCGCCGCGACGGCGCCGGTGACGTCCCGGGCGAAGGCCCTGGCTCCCCCCCGTGTGGCGGCGGGCGCATCCGCGTCCGGCCCTGCCGTCCCTTCCGCCAGCGCCGCGGCGGCGGGCCATTCGGCCAGGGGGATGCCGTTGAGCGTCGCACGCGCCGGATCGACGCGGGGAGGCCCGGCGGCGGATGCCGGCACGATCACGAGCACCAAGCTCTCGCCGGCAGGCAATTCGAGCGGCCGGCCGAACCGGCGCGTCCAGCCATCGAGGCCGGCGGCGGCCGGCTCCCAGGCGGTCTGGAGGGAGATCGTGTGGCGGAGACGGGAGCGGTCGTGCACCGATTGGTCGTGCCCGGAGGGTTCGCGGCTATACTGCGCCGAGACGCCCCCGGATGGGAGGCGTGCTGCCGACGCTTCACGTCATCATGTCGCCTCGCCCCGTGGAAATGAAGGAGCCTCGCCGATGGCTGGTCACGCCCTCGAGTTCACCGACGCCAACTTCCAGCAGGAAGTCCTCGATTCCGATCTGCCGGTCCTCGTCGACTTCTGGGCTCCCTGGTGCGGCCCCTGCCGGTTGATCGGACCGACGATCGAGGAGCTCGCCGCCGAGAACAAGGGAACGTTCAAGGTGGGGAAGGTGAACGTCGACGAGAACGGCGACGTCGCGATGCAGTTCAACATCTCGAGCATCCCCACGCTGTTGATCTTCAAGGGGGGCAAGCTCGTGGCCCAGATGATGGGCGCCCAGCCCAAGCCCAGGCTCCAGCAGGCCATGGACGAGGCCAAGGCCTGACCTTCGACGGTCGGACGCCGGCCGGGTGGTGCGCTGCACCCGGCCGGCGCCGTCGCGAACCGGGGGCGCCGGCACCGCCTCCGATCGGGAGGCGGCGCACCGACGCCCCGAGGCCGGTGTCGCCGGGATGCCCGCTCAGTGCAGCGCCGGCTCCAGAGCCGCCTCTCCGAAAGGGGAGCCGAGGGTGCCGACACCCGAGGCCACCAGCGCCGAGCCGGCCATCGCGGCGGCGGGATCTTGCGGCGCCATTCGCTCCGAGCCGTCCGGCTCCAGCCCCAGCCGTTCGAGCTGACCGTCGGCGACGAAGCCGGCGAGCTGGCGGTTGAATCCCGGCTGCCGCAGCTTCTCCACCGCCTTGGCCTCGATCTGGCGGACGCGCTCCCGCGTCACGCTGAAGATCGTCCCCACCTCCTCGAGCGTGTACGCGTAGCCGTCGGCGAGGCCGAAGCGGAGACGGATGATCTCCCGTTCGCGATAGGAGAGGCCGTCGAGGACGCTGCGGATGGAGTCCTTGAGCGAGTCCTGGTGCACGGCGCGGAGGGGGTCCTCCTCACGATGGTCCTTGACGAACTCGCCGTACCCCGTCTCCTCCCCCTCGCCGACCGGCTGGTCGAGCGACAGCGGCTGGCGCGACATCCGCCACACGCACGTCGCCTCCTCGACGCTCATCCCCGCCAGCTCGGCCAGCTCCGCCACGGTCGCTTCGCGGCCGTGCTGCTGCCGGAAGGCGCGGGAGACGTTGCGCAGCTTGGTCATGGTGTCGATCATGTGGACTGGGACGCGGATCGTCCGGCTCTGGTCGGCGATCGCCCGGGTGATCGCCTGGCGGATCCACCAGGTGGCGTAGGTGGAGAACTTGAATCCCCGCGCGTGCTCGAACTTGTCGACGGCACGCATCAGCCCCGAGTTGCCCTCCTGGATGAGGTCGAGGAACGACAGGCCTCGGTTGCGGTAGCGCTTGGCGATGGAGACGACCAGACGGAGGTTGCCGGCGGCGAGATCCCGCTTGGCGGCGTCGTACTCTCCCTGGAGATGGTCGAGGAGATCGACGCGGCGGCGGAGGGTGCAGCGGCTCTCGCGCGACTGGACGAGGAGCGATCGCCGGCGCCGCGCGAGTTCGGCACGGGCCGCGGGATCACGCCCCAGGGGGCCCGCCATCTCCGCCGACAGTTCCTCGACACGGCGGGCGGCCGATCGCAGCTCGCGCACCAGGGGCATCAGCTTCTGGATGCGGAGGTGCATTTCCTCCACCAGCCGCACCGCCTTGCCCCGGAGGCGCACGAGCCTCCGATACGCCGCGCGCCGCTGGTCGATGGGCACCCGCTTCGACATCGCGGTGCGGAACAGCGCCCGCTTCTCCTCCTCGAGACGGCGCAGCGTCGCGAGATTCGGCCCCAGCCGGCGGAGGGCGAGCTTCTTCTCCCGGGTGTTGGTGACGGAGACCTCGATCGTCCGGTCGAGGCGGACGCGTCCCGCCTGGATCCTCTCGAGCAGCTGGATCGCCCCGGAGAGCACCAGGTCGTTGGAGAGCATGGTGTCCCGGAACTTCCGCCGCCAGTGCTCGATGCGCCGCGCCGACGACACCTCCGTCTCGCGGGTGAGCAGCGGGATGCCCCCCATCTGCAGGAGGTAGAGACGCACGGGATCGTCGATGGCGCCGATCCTGCGGGTCGCTCCGGCCTTGACGGCCGCACGGCGCGGGGCGGTGGCGGCCTGATTGGTGGGATGGCGCACGGTGTTCCTCTCGGGCAAGGTGGACGGACGGGGCAAGGACGTCCGACGATGCCGTGCAGGACGGGTGCCGGAATCGGGTGGACACGTCCGTCCGGGCCACGCCTGGATCCGTTCCTCCCGGAAAACAAGCCGTTTTCCTTCTCCGGCCGGGCGACGACCCGCCCCTGGGGCCGGCCCTCCCCATGTCGCCCGACGGCGACACGAGGCCGCCGCGCGTCGACGGGATGCGACACGGAGGGGCGTTTGGGTCAAGAAACCGCGGTCACGGGAACGAAACAGTCCGTGGTGGGGGGATGCGGGGATATACTCCGCCGATGCCGCGGCGATGGACCGCCGCGTGCGGGACCGCCGGCCCTTCCCCCACTTCCCGGGCCTCGGGCGACTGGTGACGCATGCCACTGATCCCGCTGATCATTCTCGGACTGGTGTTCCTCGTCGGGGCGGTGGCCTTGGCGATCGGGCACAAAGGCTGGCACTGGGCCACCGTCGCCTCGGCGTGGCTGGTGCTCCTCACGGCACTGGGGGCCTTTTTCCTCGTGGGAATGCTCGGCAAGCGCGAGCAGGAGTGGCGCAAGCTCGTCGCCTCCTACCAGGCCGCCATCGCCCGGGAGCGCGACGCGATGGTGCCCGCGTCCGGCACGGCGCTGCGACCCGATCCCGCGAACAAGTCGCTCGCGGCGCTCGAGGACGAGCGCGACCGCTGGGAGCGCGTGCGTGACCGGATCGACACCTGGCGCGGCCGCCATTGGGACGACGCGGAGTTCACGCCGCCCGGCGCCGGCCCCACCGGCACGGTGACGATCAACGGTCTGGAGAACACCACCATCTCCCCCGGGGCGGAGTTCTACCTCTTCGACTCCACGCCGATCGAGCAGGGGGGACGGTTCCTCGGCGCGTACCGGGTCGACGCCGTCGACAGGAACGTGTTCACCGTCTCCGCGATCTCCCCGCCGGACGCCGCCGACAAGCAAGCCCTCGCCCAGCCGCGCGACGGCAAGGTGGTGGTGTACGAGGACCTGCCGGTCGACCGGTCGCTGGCCTTCTACCGCACTCCCGTCCCGGCCCAGCCCGGCACGGAGGGGACGGAAGGGTCGGAGGCGGCTCCCACGGCACCCGCCACGACCGACGGCGTCCCCGGGCCGGCGAAGACCGACCCCGAGGCTCTCCTGCGCCACCTCGAGCGGAAGCTCGAGGAGCTGCGTCTCCACGACACGCCGCTCGGCGGCCCCGCACCGGCGGCCGCCCCGGCCGACGGCGTGCCGCCGGAGGATGCCGTCGCGCCCGTCGACGGTCAGGCTCCCGCCGACGCCGCGGTGGCGGCCGACGGCGGTCCGGCCCCCGGCACGTCGCGGGAGGTGCCCGATCCGGCGCTCTCCGAGACGCCGCCGCTGGGCGTGCGGTGGGCCCGCGTCGTCTTCGAGAAGCCCTTCGAATACACCTGGCCCGACGGCTCCGTCTCCTCCTTCGCCGCCGGCGAGGTGCTGCCCTCGATCCCCGCCGAGCAGATCGCCGTGCTCCGCGAGCGGGGGGCCGTGTTCACGTCCAGCTGGTCGATCCCGCCGGGGCTCTACTGGGCCGAGGTCGAGTTCACGCAGGCCCACTCGTTCCCCCGGGCGCAGGGCGACGCCCTGGAGTTCGACGTCGGCCGCACCGCCACCTTCGATCTCGACACGGCCAAGTCGCTGGTGCAGGCGGGGGTGGCGACGATCCGCTCCGTGGTCTTCCGCCGGCCGCTCGCCGACGGCAACGTCGCCCTCCGTGGGGCCGGCGCGTTCCAGTCCGACGGCCGTTCGCTCCCGATCGACGTCAACGGCCTGGTCGTCATCCGTCGGATTCTCGAGGAGGAGAAGAACGCCATCGACTCCGCGATCTCCCAGCTCGGCAACGCCAAGGCGAGCACCACGCGGGAGATCGAATTGCGACGCCACGAGGCCGAGGAGCTCACCGACGACCTGGGCCACTGGGAGTCCGACGTCCAGGCGGCGATCGGGACCGCCGACGCGTTCGCCAAGCGGGTGGCGGCGGCACGGAAGGAGCTCGAGAACTCCGAAACGGCGATCGTGGCGCTGGGCCGGGAACTGACCGACTCCTCGGCGGTCCTCACGCAGTCCATCGACCAGTCGGCGCCGGCGCCCGAACGGCCGCCGGTGCCGGCCGGCGCCGTCCGCTGAGGAAGCCCCGTCTGCCCGGCCGCCTCGCTCCTGAACCCGTCGGGGGGGATGCGGATCGGCCCTGCGCAGCGGGCCCCTGCCGCGGTACACTGTCGGGCCCTCGGTCCGACTCTCCGCGAGTTCCCGCACCATGGCCCGTTCCGCCGCCCGCCCCGCCTCGTCGCACGCCGACGCGGCCCACGCCGCGACCACCGCCCACCTCCGCAAGGCGGTGCACCACCACAAGGCGACCAGCCGGCGGGGGATGCTCGAGCGGATGTTCACCCTCTGGTTCAAGGGGTTCGTCTACAACCAGATCTGGGAGGATCCCCGCGTCGACGCGCAGGCCCTCGAGATGGGCCCCCACTCGAGGATCCTCACGATCTCGAGCGGCGGCTGCAACGTCCTCAACTACCTCGTCCACCGGCCGGAGCGGGTGGTCGCCGTCGACCTCAACGCCAATCACATGGCGCTGACGCGGCTCAAGCTCGCGGCCCTCAAGCACCTGCCCGATTACGAGTCCTTCTACCGCTTCTTCGGCTACGGCAAGCACCCCGACAACGTCCCCGCCTACGAGCGGCACATCCGCGCCCACCTCGACCCGATGACGCGGTCGTTCTGGGAGACCAGCGACTGGCCGGGCCGCGCCGTCGGACCGAAGCGCATCGGATACTTCCGCCGCGGCCTCTACGACCAGGCGAAGCTCGGGCAGTTCTTCCGTGTCGTCCACGGCATCGCCAAGGCGGCGCGTCGCGATCCCTCCAAGCTCCTCCAGGCCAAGAGCGTCGCCGAGCAGGAGCGGATCTTCGACGAGCTCTTCGATCCGCTGTTCCAGAACCGCCTCGTGCGCTGGCTCGGCCGGCAGCCCGTGGCCGTCTACAGCCTCGGGATCCCCCCCAGCCAGCACGCGGCGATGCTCGAGGAGCAGCAGAACGACGGTGCGAAGCTCTTCGACATGTACCGCGACCGGGTGCGCCGCCTCGGCTGCGGCTTCCCCCTCGACGACAACTACTTCGCCTGGCAGGCCTTCGGCCGGCGTTACGACCACGAGGGGCGCAAGGCCCTCCCCGACTATCTCAAGCGCGAGAACTACGAGACGATCCGCGCCATGGCCGACCGGGTGGAGACGCACGTCGCCTCGCTCGGCGACTACCTCCGCACCGAGTCGCGGGGCGGGCTCAATTCGTTCATCTTCCTCGACAGCCAGGACTGGATGCCGCCGTCGGTGATCGACGAGCTGTGGACCCTCGTGGGCGAGGTGGGGGGCCCCGGCACGAAGGTCATCTTCCGCACCGCCGGTGAGCTTTCGCCGGTGGAGAAGGCGCTCTCGCCGGAGACGCGCCGGCTGTTCGTCTACGAGCAGGAACGGGCCCGCGAGCTCCATCTCCAGGACCGCTCGGCGATCTACGGGATGTTCCACCTCTACCGTTTCTCGGACGAAGGCGACCGGCGTGCCGGCGCCGAGACGACGGGCCGGAGCGGCTCATGAGCGCCCCCCACGACGCCCCGGCCCCGAAGTCGTCCTCGAACAACCCCGGCGCCGCCGTCGCCGACCAGGCCGTGGCGATGGACCGGATGTACCGGCTCACCCGGCACGTCTACGACGTCACGCGCGCCTACTACCTCCTCGGCCGCGACCGGCTCCTCGAGAGGGTCGTCACCGGCCCGAACACGGCCACGCTGGAGGTGGGCTGCGGCACGGCGAGGAACCTCGTCAAGCTCGCCCGCCGGAGCGAGCCGGGACGGCTCTACGGCCTCGACGCCTCCCACGAGATGCTCGTGACGGCGGAGCAGAGCGTGCAGCGGTCGATCGGCACAGGTCCGGGAAAGCCGAAGATCGTCCTGCGTCAGGGGCTCGCCGAGGATCTCGACGCCCGGCGGATGTTCGGCCGCGACGAGCCCTTCGACACGATCTTCTTCTCCTACTGCCTGTCGATGGTGCCCACCTGGCCGGGAGCGATCGAGGCGGCCCTGCGGAACCTCCGCCCCGGGGGCGAGCTTCTCATCGTCGACTTCTGGGACCAGAAGGAGCTCCCGTCGCTGTTCGCGGCGGGGCTCAAGCGCTGGCTCGCGCTGTTCCACGTCCACTACCGGCCCGAGGTCCACGACGCCCTGGTCGACCTGGGGAAGTCGGGGCGGGCCGACGTGCGGTTCGAGTCGGTCTACAAACGCTACGCCTACATCGCCACGATCCGCACGTAGCCCCACCCGATCACGGGAGCAGGAACACCAGCCCCGTGACCGTGGCTCCCTGGACCGCGAAACCGCGGGCACTGTACGGCACCGCGGGAACGGTCCACGGCGCACAACTGCCCGGGCGGTAGTAGCCCAGCGGGTAGACGCACTCCCACGGCGCCTGCATGCCCGCCTTGTAGGGGAGGATCGGCAGGGTGACGAAGAAGTGGGCCCCGGCGATGAACGGATCGAGGAACATGCCGCGCGAATGGCCGTAGCGTTCGAGCTCCCAGTCCTCGAAGTAGAGCGGCTTGTGGCAATAGCCGGCCGCCTTCCAGGTCATCGTCGTGGAGGCGAAGCGCCGGGGCTGGAAGGTCTCTCCTTCGAGGAGGCATTCGCAGGGATAGTCGTTGCCCGGCTTCCCGCCGACGCGGATGTCGAGGTCGATCGAGGCGATGTCGTCGTCGCGGAGGAACTCGAGCGCCTGGCGGCAGGCCTTGGCGGACTCGGCACAGGGATCCTTGCGGGCCGCGTCGCGCCTGCTCGAACCGCGGTCGGCGGCACGGTCCGACGTGCGGTCGCCTGCGCGGTCCGTCGCCCTGGACCGGCTCCCGGCCCGCGTGCTCGGCTCGGCTTCACTGTCGGCGGCGTCGCCGTCGCGCCGCTTCGAGTCGTCACGGGAGGCGTCGCGCCGCGGCGGCAGCCGATCGATCGCCCGGCCGGAGCTCCGCGGCTCGGGCGGGGTGTCCGCTCCGGCGCGGTCCGGCTGCCGGCGCGGCGCCGGCGTGTCGTCGACGTCGGCCGGCGCGGCGTCGGCCCCAGGAACGGTGGGAAGGATCGACTTGACCGGCAGGCCCCCGGGCTCGCCGTCGGCCTGCTCGATGGAGCGTGACACGCGGAGCACGACGCCTTCCGTGCCGTCCGCGGTCATCGGCCGCGCCACACCGCCGACCTGCACGACGCGTGCGGAGCGGAGGACGCGGGTTCCCCCGGCGGAAGCCGGAAGGGCCGAAGAAGGGGAGGCGGCGTCGCGGAGATCGACCGCGGCGGCCGGCAGGGCCGCGGCGAGGAGGAGGACGGCCCCCAGGAGGGCCCCTCCGGGGGCGGCGCGGCGCCGCGTGGCGGCGTCATTCCTGCCGCGGGTGGGCGCTGTAGTTGGGCGCTTCCTGGGTGATGACGATGTCATGTGGATGGCTTTCCCGCACGGCGGCCGCCGACACCTGGATGAACCGGGCGTCGCGCCGCAGTTCATCGATCGTCCGCGTGCCGCAGTAGCCCATCCCGGCCCGGAGGCCGCCGACGAGCTGGTAGACGAACACGCTCAACGGTCCCTTGAAGGGCACGCGCCCCTCGACTCCCTCCGGGACCAGCTTGTCACTGCCGCGTCCGGTCGCCCGCTGACGGTAGCGCTCGCTCGACCCGTGGACCATCGCTCCCAGCGATCCCATGCCGCGGTAGGCCTTGAAGGTGCGCCCCTGGAAGAGCACCGTCTGGCCCGGGCTCTCCGCCACGCCCGCGAGCAAGCCGCCGAGCATGACACAGTGGGCCCCGGCGGCGATCGCCTTGGTGATGTCCCCCGAGTAGCGAATCCCTCCGTCCGCGATCACCGGCACGCCGGCGCTTGCCGCCTCCCGCGCCGCTTCCCAGACCGCCGTGATCTGGGGAACGCCGACGCCGGAGATGACCCGCGTGGTACAGATCGACCCGGGACCTATCCCGACTTTGACTCCATCCGCGCCAGCCTCGATGAGATCGCGACAGCCTTCCCGGGTTGCCACGTTTCCCGCGACCACCTCGATCGCCCAGCGTTTCTTGATTGCCGCGACGGTCTCGATGACGTTGTCCGAATGCCCGTGGGCGCTGTCCACGATGAGGACGTCGACCCCCTTGGAGATCAGGTTCTCGGCCCGCTCGAAGTCGAAGACGCCGACCGCCGCCCCCACCCGCAGCCGCCCCTGGGCGTCTTTGCAGGCGTTGGGGAAGCGCTTCATCATGTCGATGTCCTTGATCGTGATCAGGCCGGTGAGGTGGCCCGACGCGTCGACCAGGAGCAGCTTCTCGACCTTGTTGGCCATCAGCACCTTCTCCGCCTCGTCGAGGGAGACGTTGCCGGTGGCCGTGACCAGGCCCGTGGCGGTCATGATGTCCGCGATCGGCGTCTCGCCGCTCTCCAGGAAGCGGAGGTCGCGGCGGGTGATGATGCCGACGAGCTTGCGGCCGCCGGCGGTGATCGGGACGCCGGAGATGTTGTGCTGATCCATCACCTCGCGGGCCCGCGCGACGGTGGCGTCGGGGGGAAGCGTGACGGGATCGACGATGATCCCGTTGGCGCTCCGCTTGACCTTGTCCACCTCCTCGGCCTGCCGCTCGATGGAGAGGTTCTTGTGGATCACCCCCAGGCCCCCTTCCTGGGCCAGGGCGATCGCCATCTCGCTCTCGGTCACCGTGTCCATCGGCGAGGACACGATCGGGATGTTGAGGGGGATGCCCCGGGTGAGGCGGGTGGAGACCTCGGTCTCGGACGGGACGACCTTCGAGTGCCGCGGCACCAGGAGAACGTCGTCGAACGTGATCCCGGTGGCGACGATTTTCCCTTCCATGAGCGTCTCCTTTTGGCTCGCAAAACGGCGGATTATGCGGGTCGTGTGGCCGGGAGGCAACGACCGGCGTCCTCCCCCGGCGATTCCGACGGCCGGGGGAGGCCGGCGACGCACGGCGGGAAACCGTGTCCTAGGTTTGAGCGAGCCGCCGGAGAAAGCCGGCGGGTGCCGCCGCGACCGTCCCCGCACCCCGAACCTCCCCCATGCGCTTCCTCGACGACTACCTCGCCGCCACCCAGCCCGGCCGCCGTTCCCCGGCCATCGCCGACACCTGCCCGCCCGATCGGGCGAGCCTGGAGGCCCATCTGGCCCGCCGCCGCTACGGCCGCTTCACGCTCACCGACGCGGTCCGCCCCGGCTGGCAGCTCGACGTCGTCCCGCAGGCGGGCTACCGGTTCGACACCTGGGTCGAGCCGGCCGGCGGATCACGCCTCCCGGCGATCATCGCGGCGGTGACCAGCGAAGACCTCTTCGAGACCTTCCTCGGCCTCCTCGGCCCCCTCGGCGACACCGTCGACGTGGTCCTCGAGTCGTCGCACGCCGAGGCGGGGAAGCCGGTCGAGTACACCCGCGAGGGAGTGGAACGAACCGTCCTCGAGAGCCTCCTTTGGGACTTCGAGGACCTCCTCCTCGACGACGGCTGCACCGGCATCGCCGTCCTCCACCCGGAGCGGCCGATGGAGGTCCAACTCGACGAGCACAAGCTCCTCGTCGCCTACGCCCAGACCCGTGGCCCCTTCGAACGCGTCCTCGCCGAGGCGGGCTTGGCCCGCGACGACCGGATGCGGTTCATCTCGCAGGGGGAGCACCTCCACACCTCCAACGAGCGTTTCGCCGACCGCTTCGCCGACCTGGCCAACCGGCTCGGGGCTGAATGAGGCGAGCCTCCCAGGGCTCGCTGGGCGAGGCGAGCCTCCCAGGGCTCGCTGGGCGAGGCGCGGCGTTGAACGCCGCTCACCGCTCGAGCGCGTGGGCGTGCTTGCGGTAGAGCCCGCGGAATTGGTGGTAGGTGAGGCCGAGCCGTGCCGCCGCCTTCCGCTGGTGGTGCCGCGTCGCCTCGAGCGCCCGCTCGAGCGCGGCGATCTCGAGCGCGGCGACCGCGGCGGGCAGCGACGCGGGGAGCGGCCCGACCGGCAAGGCGGACACCGCCGCCACCGTCCCGCCCGCACTGGCCGGGGCAGGGGGGGGCTGAACGGACTCCCCCGAAGCCCGTCTGAAGGGATCGAAGTCGATCTCGGCGGCGGTCACGGTCTCGCCGTCGCTGCGGTGCACGGCACGCTCGACGACGTTCTTCAGTTCGCGGATGTTGCCCGGCCAGGCGTGGGTCTCGAGGGCGGCCAGCGCCTCCGGGAGAAAACCGGGGGGCCGTTCGAGACCGAGTTCGTCGGCCATCCGGGCCGCGTAGTGTGCGGCCAGCAGCGGGATGTCCCCGTGGCGATCGCGAAGCGCCGGCAGATGGAGCACCTCGAAGGAGAGCCGGTCGAGGAGATCCTCCTTGAACTTGCCGGCGTGGGCGAGCGCCGGCAGGTCGGCGTTGGTGGCGGCGACGATCCGCACGTCGACGCGCGTCGGCCGCGAACTCCCCACCCGCTCGAACTCCCCGTACTCGACCACCCGGAGGAGTTTTTCCTGGGTCTCGAGCGGGACCAGGCCCACTTCATCGAGCAGGAGCGTGCCGCCGTCGGCCGCTTCGAAGCGCCCGGGCCGGTCGCGGACGGCGCCCGTGAAGGCTCCCGCGGCGTGGCCGAAAAGCTCCGCCTCGACGAGCGCCGGGGCGAGCGCCGCGCAGTTGAGGGCCACGAGCGCCCCCTCCCACCGCCGCGAGAGGTAGTGGAGCTTGGCGGCGGCCAGTTCCTTCCCCGTGCCACGCTCCCCGACCAGGAGCACGGGCCGATCGACCGTCGCCACGGCCGAGAGCCGCTCGGTGAACGCCAGGAACGCGTCCGACTGACCGATCGCCTCGACGACACGCATGGAAGTCCCTCGGGGCGGGGGGGCGCAAAGGTTTTTTGAGCCAGAAACGAGCTTATTTTACCATTCGTGGCATTTCCAGCCACTCGCCACCAGTTCTGCTGGGAGATGGCGGGGGTTCGAGCGATCCGGCGGGCCGGGGGAGCGCCCCTGCCGCCGAACCGGACGTTCGCTGCGGCCATCCATGGCCTCCGCTCACTCGACGTCGGCTGCGCTTCGCCTTCCAGGCTCCGCTGGCCGACGGCGCCGCCTCGGCGGCAGGGACGCTCCCCCGGCCCTGGTTCGATCATTGCGCGACGCTTGGACGAGTGGAGGGCGAATCTGCAGGCATTTGGCACGTGGTTCGCAAGTCGTTCGTGCGTCAGCCCGCCCCCCCACGCCAGGAGCCTTCCCATGGGTGTCTTCACGCGGCTCAAGGACATCATCAACTCGAACCTCAACTCGATGCTCGACGCGGCGGAGGATCCCGACAAGCTGATCCGCCTCATGATCCAGGAGATGGAGGACACGCTGGTCGAGGTGAAGGCCAACTGCGCCGGCGCCATCGCCTCGCGGAAGCGTGCCGAGAAGGCGGTCGAGGCGGCCGCCTCGGCGATCGCCACCTGGGAGGAGCGGGCCCGGCTCGCCGTCGAGAAGGGGCGTGAAGACCTGGCCCGCGAGGCGATCCGGGAACGCCACCGCCTCGAGGAGCTGCGCGAGGCGCATGAAAAGGAAGCGGCTGGCTGCGAGACGGTCGTCGCCGGCCTCAAGGAGGACATCGCCGCGGTCGAGGCCAAGCTCGCCGACGCCCGGCAGCGCCACCGTCTCCTGGTCGAACGCCACCGCCGCGCCCGGTCCCATCAGGCGACGCGGACGGTGATCGAGCGCGTGACCCGCTACGATGCCATGAGCCGCTTCGACCAGCTCGAGCAGCGGATCGAGCGGATGGAGGCCTTCCAGGAGATCGACCCCGACCTCCAGAAGCCGTCGCTCGAGGAGGCCTTCGCCCAACTCGAGTCGAGCGACACGGTGGAGGAGGAGCTCGCCCGGCTCAAGCGCGAGATGGGCCGCAAGGGGGAAGACTGAGCGAGAATCGAGCGCTCTGTCGCCCAGCCCCCGCGTCGTTCCTTCCCTCATCCCAAGGAGACCTCCATGACTCCCCTCCTCGCCATGCTCGGATTCCTCGAGATCGTCGTCTTCGGCGCCGTCGCCGCGATCGTGCTGCCGGCGCTGCTCTCCTCGTGGCCGTCGCGGCCCGGCCCGCGGCTCCTCGGCGTCTGCTGGCGTCTCGCCCGCCGACAGGGGCTCCCGGTCCTCGGCGTGCGGATCCTCGCCGCGGTGGCGATCCTGCTCTCTGGTGTCGGCCCGGGGCTCGTCGTGTACGGGGTCCTCGCCTGCGTGCTGCCGAACTCGCTGGACCGCACCTGATCCGGGGCTCAGGACACTTCTCGGAGGCGGAGCATGATCGGCCTGGGATTGGTGGAACTCTTCGTGATCCTCGCGATCGGCGGCGTGTTCGTGTCGATGTTCGGCTTCGTGACCTTCGCCGTGATCGCATCCGCATTTCCGCGGGGGCCGGGCCCGAGGATGCTCGGCGTTTGCCAGAGGCTCTCCGAGCAGTTCAATCTCTCGGTCGGGGGCTTGCGCGTCCTCTTCGTCCTGGCGACGCTCTTCACCGGCATCGTTCCGGGAGTGATCGCGTACGTGGCGCTCGCGCTGTTCAACGGATCCCTCGACGAAGCCTCGGCCGCCCGCCGTCCGTCGCCGAATGGCGCCGACGGGTCGCAGTTGCTCGGCATCTGCGCCGATCTCGCCGACCGGCTCGATGTCCCTGCCAACCGGGTCCGCGGCCTGGTGGTCGTCGCCACGATCTTCACCGGTGTTTTTCCGGGACTGATCGCTTACTTCGCAGCCGGGATCGTCAAGGCGTACGCAGGTCCCGACAAATGGAACGAGTGGTTCGGGGCGTCGGCCCCGCGACCCGCGGCGGAGAGGGCCCCGTGGCGGTCAGCCCCCATGCCTGCCTCCGACATGCCGGGCCGCATCGGCCGCTACCGGATCGTCGGCCTCCTCGGCCGGGGCGGGATGGGGAGCGTGTGGCGTGGCCGCGACGACGCCCTCGGCCGCGACGCGGCGGTGAAGGTGGTCGACGGCCCCTTCGGCAGCGAGGCGGTGCGCCGCTTCGGCGAGGAGGCGCGGGCCGCGGCGGCGATCCAGTCCCCCCACATCGTGCAGATCTGGGAATACGCCCCCGACGCCCGGCCGCCGTTCCTGGCAATGGAGTTCGTGCCGGGGAGGAGCCTCCTGCAACTGGTGCGCGCGAGCGGGCCGCAGCCGGCCGCGACGGCGATCGACTGCGCCGCGCAGATCCTCGCCGGACTCGCCGCGGCCCACGCGCGCGGCATCGTCCATCGCGACATCAAGCCGGCGAACATCCTCCTGGCGACGCGCGGCCCCGCCGCCGGCACCTACAAGCTCACCGACTTCGGCCTGGCCACGAGCCCCGATCGGCAGCACGCCCTCACCGCCACCGGCACCCTTCTCGGCACGCTCTCCTACCTCGCTCCGGAAGTGGCCTCGGGCGACGACGCCACGCCGTCGAGCGATCTCTACTCGCTCGGCGCCACGCTCCACGAGCTCGTCGTCGGCCGGCCGCCACTCGAGGCCGAGACGCCGCTCAAGCTCCTCCGCAAGCTCACGACCGAGCCGATTCAGCCGGTGGCGTCGCTGCGGCCCGATCTTCCCGCCGACCTCGCCGCCTGGCTCGACCGGCTCGTCGCCCGCGCGCCCGAGGCCCGCTTCGCCTCGGCCGAGGCGGCGCTCGAGGCACTGCGCGGCGTGGCGGGTTTCGCCGGGGCCACGACCGATCTCGACGTGGCGCGCTCGGTGCGCGCCGACGATCTCCTCCCCTGGCACCGTCGCCCGGTGCCGGGCGGCGCGGAGTCTCCGCCGCCGCTGCCGACGACCGTGCCGCCGGAGGTGCTGCCGCACGTCCTCGGCCGGGCGATGGCGATCGAGGCGGAGGGGGGCGACGCCCTCGGCGAGGAGTCGATCCTCGACATCGCCCGCGAACTGAACATCGACTCCGGCGCCGTCCGCGCGGCGCTCCGCGACCGACACGCCCGCTCGGGGGACGGCGTGACCGGAATCTTCAGGCACGCGCTCGGCGGGAAGGAGCCAAGGCCCGACGAGCCGGTCTCGATCGCTGTCGAGAAGGGCGCGCGCGGGCGAGGCAACTCCTGGCGGGGTGCCGTCGTCGGCGCGATGATGGGCGCGTTCCTCTTGCCATTCATCGTCGTCGGGGTGCGAGAGGCTCCTGCCGACCGGGCCCGCGAAGCGACCGCACGTCGCACCAATGAGTCGATCCGGGAGGCGTTCGAGTCGATTCCATCGTTCCGCGGTCCGGAGCGAGCCACGGAGGTCGTCGTCGAGAAGAAGCCCGCATCGTCGGTCGCACCTGTCTCTTATACACATCTGACGCTGCCGACGATACTCCTTGTGTAG
>CAWUOA010000020.1:0-20095 GCA_963923225.1 uncultured Planctomycetaceae bacterium | reverse complement strand
GCGACGATCGCGAGGTGGTCGCCTGGCAGGTCAGCGGCGCGACGATCGGATTCCGTGAGGAGCTCGACGAACTCGGCAGCCGGCTCGGGGCGTTCCATTGGCCACCCGCCGGCGCGATCGTGCTCTTCATGGCCGCTTGCCGCGACGGCTGGGATGCCGCCATCGCCCGGGGCGAGATCGGCCGCGTGCTCGATCGGATCGGCGGCAGCGATGCCGATCGGGGCGTGCTGCGCGACGTAATCGACGGGCTGTGCCGAATCGCGGGATTGCCACGGGAATTGCGCACCACGGCCAGCGACCGGCTGATCCTTGCGGAGAAGGTATTCGGGGTGGCCGAGCGCCCTCCCGGCGCCGACGCCTCACCGATCGACGTCGACATATGGTTGCCGCTGGGAGGCAGCGTCAGGCCGGTGCCTTTCCCGCCGGCGACGCTCGACACGTTGCGGGAAGAACTGCGCGCGATCCTCCCGGGGCTCGCGCTCGTCGACGAGGCGTCGCTCCGCCGCCGGATCGGCACCGGGCTCGACGAACTCCCGATCGCCGCCGAACCGCTCGACGTTCCGCTCTCCGACGGCGGCGCTTTCCGCGGCCTTCCTGCCGAGTGGCTCGACGATCCCAGGACGTGCGGCGTGGCCCGGCTCGCCCGCCAGGTGATGGCGGTGGTGTCGCTGCCGCGGGCCCTCGAAGCCCCCGAGGACCTCCCGGAAGGGGGCATCGCCGACATCACCAACCGTGGCCCGCTCGACCGGCTCCTGCTCTCCGAACTGGCCCACGACGAGCCGACGCTCGCGGCGCGCCTGGCCCTCGGTGAAGCCCTCTACCACCGCCGCGAGCTCGCCGCACCGCCGCCCCCGCGTGCGCGGCGGGTGCTCCTCGATTGCGGCGTGCGGATGTGGGGCGTGCCCCGCGTCTACGCGACGGCGGTGGCGCTGGCCCTCCGTGCCCAGGCGGGGGCCGGGATCGAGACCATCGTCCACCGGGCCGCGGGGAAGGGCCTGGAGCCGGTCGACCTCGCCTCGACACGGGGACTCGTCGAGCATCTCGGTGCGCTCGAGACCGCGGCCCATCCGGGCGACGCGTTGGCCCCCTTCGCCGCGGCCGGGGCGGCCGTCCCGACCGACGCGGTGCTCGTGACCTGCGACGAGGTCCTCGCCGATCCCGATTTCGAGCGCTGCCTCGCGGCTTCCACGCTCGATGGTCTCCATGTCGCGAGCGTGTCGCGGGAGGGGCGATTGCGGATGCTCGTGCGATCGCGACGCGGCACGAGGCTCGTCAAGGAGGCGACGCTCGACGTCGAGCGGCTGCTGGCCGCTCGACCCGGGGCCTCCCGCACAGGCCCCGCGACTCCCCCTCTCTTCGAGCCCGATCCGCACGACCTCCCGGCGATCTTCGGCGTCGATCCGATTCCGCTGCGGCTGACGGTCGCTCCCGATTTCGAGACGGCCTGGCTTGTGGAGGGCTTCGCGTGGCTCTCGCTCACGCGCGACGGACGGCTTTTGGTCTGGGACCGGCCCGCAGCCGGCGCGAAGCAACTCGCCGACGGACTCCCGGGATCGATCCTCTTCGCGAGCCAGCCCGCCGTCATCGCCGGTCGCACGCTGGCGGTCATCGGGCATCCGAACAGGCCGATGTGCGTCCTGTCGATCGATCCGCTCCGCGGCGTGGTGCGAAGGACGCCGCTGCCGGTCGTGCATCGGGGCGGTGCGTGCGTCACGATCCATCAGGGGAGGGTCCTCGTGCGCGGAGCGGTCGACCCTACCCGGCCGGTCGGTCATCCGTGCACGCTCCACGAGATCGATCCGTCGACCGGTGACGTGACGTCGTCGTGCGACGCACCGCGTGGCGGCCGGCAGATCGGCCGTGTCGTGCACAACGCCGACGGAGGAGGATCGTTCATCATGGCAGTGGCCCCGGCACGCTGCCTGCGGGTACCGGGCGATGGGCGGGCGGTGCGCGAGGCGCTCGCGGTCTTCGAGACCGAGGGAGCCGACGGCTTGACGATCGTCGGGCGGGACGACCGCGGTCGGATCGGGTTTTTCCACGGCGCCGACTCTCGTTGGGTCGGACTCCCGATGGCATTCCAACGCGAGCACCTCCTCGATCTGAAGGGCGTGTCGCCGGACGGCCGGCGATTCTGGTTCAGGGAAAGGCAGCCGCACGCGAGTTACGAATGGCGCGTCGAGGTGCCGAGCGGTCGGAACGAATTGCTCGTGAGCCCGAAGCTGTCGGCCGTCGGCCGAAGGAGCGAAGGGCTCGTCCACTCGCCGCACGTCGCCGTCTCGGGAGTCGCCGTCACCGGCGACGGGGATCTGGCGTTCCTGAAGGGTCAGGAGGGGAGGTTGCGGAGCCTCGTTCCCGAAAAGCGGTGGATCGTCCTCGCGACCGGCGACATGGCGGCGACCCCCGGCCCGCGGGCCTTCTTCGGCCGGTCGCGTCGCGTGCGAGGGTACGGCGTGCGCACCCTCCGCTTCGGTGATGGCACGCGTGCCTGGAGCGACACTCGCGGGCTCGTCCACCTTCGCAGTTCCGATCCGTCGCTCCCGGAGGTCACGCTCATGCCCAGACAGCATCCGCAGCCCGTTTTCGGATGGCTGAGCGACGGTCGCGTGTTCGGCCCCGCCTGCTTCCACGGTGGCGACGCGACAGACGCCGGGATCGTCTACCGTGAGGTCCTCCGTGCCATCGCCGCGGCGATCAGGGACTGATCCGATGCGACTGTCCCTCGTGCCCGCGGCCGATGGCTCGCCCGTCCGTCCCACGGCCGGGTGGCTCTTCCCGTCGGGCGATCCCGGAGCGATCCTCGGCACGCTCGCCTCCCACGGCGTGAACGCCACGACGGCCCGCTTCCTGCCGCTTCCCGTCGGGCTGTTCGTGATCCCCGAAGACTCGGTCGACGGGCGGCCTCCGGCGGGCGCCATCCCCTACGGCCGTCTGGCGGGCAACGTGTTCGCGCCGGTGGAGGCGAAGCTGAACGCCGCGGTGTCGGCCGAGGAGTGGGAGGAGCTCTTTCCTGCTGGAGAGCTCTTCGTCTGGCATCCCGCAGAGGGACCGCTCGCCGTCGCCGCGGCCGACCTCCTCGGTGCAGTCGATCTCCTGCTCCCGCCGCCGCTCGATGCCGAGGACTGGAGCCGAGCGATCCCCGGCCTCGCCTTCAACGGCCGAATCCACTCACTCCTCCCCGAGCGGTCGTTCTCGCTCGACGACGTCTGGGGGGACGCAGCCGGTTCGATCGGCGCGGAGCCGATGTCGATGGCAGCCCTGCCGCCGCTGCCGGGGGAGTGGTCGTTGCCGGGCATCCACGCCGGGTGGTCGCCCCGGTCGAGGTGGCTCCTCGCGGCCGTGCTTCCGGTCGTCGCCACTGCGCTGGTGGCGTGGTGGCTCGCCTTCGGGGAAGGAGGTACTCACCCGATGTCCGGGCCGGCCAGGCCGAGTGTCCCTGGTGCATCCGGGCCGCCGTGGGGGGCGATCGCGTTTCTCCTGGCCATCGCCCTCATGGCGGCCGTCGCGATCGGCTCGTGGCGGACTCGTCTTGCCGGACGGGACGACGGCACCGTCGCCGGAGGGAAGGAGGGAGTCGCAGCGAGGGGGAGGGCCTTCGGCCTGCCTCCCGGGTGGCTCGTCGGATTGGTGGGGCCGGCGCTGGTGCTCCTTGCCGTGGCGGCGCTGCGGGGAGATCCGGCGGTGTTCCGCGGATTGGTCTTCGGCCTGTCGTACGTGTTCGGCCTGGCCACGTTCATCCTTCTCCTCGTGTGGCTTTCGGGGGGCGGGGTGCCGTTCGTCGCAGAAGGCGATGGACGCGCCGCCGGAACCAGAGACGGCGCCGGGGCAGGTTATGGAAGAGGGATCCAGCGGCGGCCGGGTCGGCCCCTCTGGGGTGATCCGCCGCGCTGGATGCGCGATTGGCAGACAACGCTCGCGCGGGCCTTCGAGAGCCGTCACGAGCGGGCGACCCGGAGGCTGCTCCGACTCCTCGAGACCGATCCCGATGCCGGCCTCCGTTTCGCGGTGCCGCTGGTCGGCGAGCCCGGGAGGGGAATCGCGGGACCGGCCGCCGGTCTGGCCGAGCATCGCGTCGATTACGGCGCCGCGGCGGGTGGAGCGACGGCGTTCTTCGTCGTGTCGGACATGCATCGCGCGGCACTCGCCGGCCGTTACCGCGAACTGGCCAATCGCGAGATCGCCCTCGGTCGCCACCGCCGTGCGGCGTACGTCTTCGCCCACCTCCTCGGCGATTTCCCGGCCGCCGCGGCCGTGCTCCGTGACGGCGGCCACTTCCGCGAGGCGGCCGCGCTGTATGAGAAGAAGCTCGGCAAGCCGGCCGAGGCGGCGTCGGCGTTGGAGCGCGGCGGGTACCTCGACGAGGCGATCCTGCTCTACGAGCGCGTCGGCGACGACGAGAAGGTGGGAATCCTCGCCGCCGCGATCGGACGGGAGGAGGAGGCGGTGGCCGCGTTCCGCCGCGCGGTGGAGAAGCGTCTCGCCGCCGGCGACCGCCTCGCCGCGGCCCGGATACTGTGCGAGCGACTCGACGCGGAGGACGAAGCGCTCGACCTCCTCGCCGGAGGCTGGCCCACCTCGCCCCAGGCTCGGGGCTGCGTCAACGAACTGTTCCGTCGTCTGGGCTCGCTCGGCCGGCACGGGCGAGCGCGCGAGGTCATCGGCAGGATCACCGACGGCGCCGGTGCCGATGGCGAACGAACGAACGATCTGCTCGCGATCCTGCCGCCGCTGGCCCGTGACTACCCCGACGAGGCCACGCGCCGAGAGGCCGCCGACCGCACGAGGGTGCTCGCTGCGGACCTGCTCGGCCGAAAACCCGTTCACGACGTCGAGCGGATCATGAAGGCCGTCGCCGCGCTCGAGCCGGGGGACCGTCTCCTCGCCCGCGACACCCGGCGCTTCCCGTCGCTGGGACTGCCCGATCGTCCGACGCGGCCCGCGGCTCCCGGGGGCCGCTGGAAGCTCTCGATGCGAAAGGCGTACACGCTCCCCGAGATCGGCCGATGGACCAGCCTCGTGTGCATGGGCCGAACGTTCGGTGCCGCCGGCACGATCGACCGCCGCCCGGCGTTCGTGCGGGTGCTTCCCAGCGGTGCCTGGCAGATCGCCTCGCGGCCGTCATGGTTCGCGACTCCCGACGACGAGAGCCCGGCCGCACCGGTGTTCGTCGCGGTGGAGCCGAGGCTGGGGCGGGTCGTGCTCCAGTCGCGACTCGGCTTCGCGATCGAGGGTGAGGAGCGGCTCGCGGCGGCGGAAAGCGTGGGCGAGCTGCGGATCGGGAGCCATCCCGCGTTCGCCGCGGAGGGGCACGCGCCGTGCGTCTTGGGGATGGGCTACTCGAACTGGGGCGCCTTCGACGTCGTTCGTTGGCGCCTCGAATCGGGTGGCGCGGGGGAGTGGGTCTGGGCCCGGTACGACGCCGCCACCGACGCGCTGCGGGGTTCGTGGAGGCTCCCCGACTTCGAACCCTCGGGAACGCAGGTGCCGCCGATCGTCTTCCGCGGTGACGCGGTGTTGATCGGTGTCGGGTCGGAGCTGTTCGGTAGGGACGCGGGGCCCTCCCACGAGGGGGCGTGGGTGAGCCTGCTCGAGCCGGTGGTGCGGCTGGCCTCTTCCGCGGCGTCTGGACCGCTGTGGATCGCGGTGTCCCATGAAGAAGGAGGGGTGTTGCTGTCGGGTGTTTCCGCCAACGCTGGCCGCTCCCCGTTTGGTGCGGGACTCGCCGAGCCCCGGTGTTGCTTCCTGGAACCGCGATGCCTGTTGGCTGCCGCCGCTGGCACGGTGGAGTGCTACGACGTGAGCGCTGACCAGGCGACGCTGGTCGCGACGCACTCCGATCGAGCGCTCGACCCGCTGGCGATCATCCCCGCGGGCACGCACGGCTTCGCGATCCTCGGCCACGACGGGGCGGTCTGGCTGGGCGAGCTGATACGGTGACTCCCCGGGGGACGCAGGGCGGTCAGGTGGCGGCAAAGCGCCAGTGGTCCGGGAAGCGGGTGGGCGGGAAGATCGCCCGCGCCTCGGCGAGCATGGCGAGCCATTCTTCCTCTGCATAGCGATCCGAGAGGTGGATGAGCACGAGTTCCCCCACCCCCGCCTCGCGGGCGAGCGTCGCGGTGGCGTGCGTCGTCATGTGGCGGTGGGTGGCGGCCACGTCCGCGTCGGCCGCACGGTAGGAGCTTTCGCAGACGAGCGTCGTCGTGCCCGAAAGCCAGGCCGCGAGCGCGGGAAGCGACGCCTCGTCGAGGCGGAAGTCGGTGAGGTAGGCGATCGATTCGCCCGGCGTCTCGCGGAGGAGATCCTGCCGCAGGGCGTCGAGCGAGAGAGCCCGGCCGTCGACGTCGATGGTGGAGCCGGGGGAAGAGGGGCTCTTCAGCGCCTTCATCCACGCCCCCGGCCGCAGGCCGGCCGCCGCGACGCGGTCCAGATCGACGTTCACGTGCGCGGGCTCGCGGACGAGATAGGCCATCGATGCCGTGCGGTGATCGAGGTGCCGGGCTTCGATCCGGCAGCAGTCGGTCTCGAGGATCGTGCCGCCGAAGGGCTCGGCGGACGACGGATGGGCGACCGCGAAGCCCTCGTGGAGCTCGAACCGCGAGGTGCGAAGCGCGTCGGTGCCGATGTCGGTGACCTGCCACGAGCCCTCGAGATCCTCGTAGAGGTTCCAAAGAAAGCCCTGGAAGCGGTGTCCGAGAATCCGCGCGGTGTCGGGCGGGCCCCAGATGCGGTTCGTCCGGGAGCGGCGGTCGAAGACGCAGCGGAAGAAGGCATCGAATCCCCCCACGTGATCCATGTGGAGGTGGGAGAAAAGGAGCCCGTCGAGCGACTGGATCTCCGAGAACGACTTCCCCGCGAGGCAGCCGTCACCACAGTCGAAGAGGTAGCGTTCGGTCCCCTGGCCGCCGTCGACGGTGAGCCAGAGGGCGTTGTCCCTTCCGGGGAGGCCGAGGACTTCGTATCGCAGGCTCACGGCGAGGGCTCCTGGGAACGAGACGCGGCCGCTGTGATCGGATCGGTGCCATCGACCCATCCCCCGGCATCGACCGCGCGCGACGGGGGAGCGTATCATGGCCGGCCGAGGGGCCGTGACGCCCGCGAGGCTTGACGGGGATTCCGCATGTTCGATCCAGGGCCGCCGAGTCGCCGCCGCGAACTGCTCCGCATCGGGGCGCTCTCCATCCTCGGCGGGACGCTCGCCGATGGACGGGTGTCGGCGCGGGCGGAGTCGCTGCCGGCGTCGGCCGACGGCTGGAAGCGGCACTGCATCTTCATGCTCCTCCAGGGGGGCCCGAGCCACATCGACCTCTGGGACCCGAAGCCGGGCGCGGTGGCGGAGATCCGCGGGCCCTGGCGACCGATCGACACGAACGTGCCGGGGATCCGCTTCGGGGAGCCGATGGAGCGCTCGGCGACCGTCGCCGACAAGCTGTGCGTCATCCGCTCGATGACCCACCGCTTCACCAATCACATCGCCGGCACCTACGTCACGCTCACCGGGTCGACCAAGCAGCCCGACCAGGACCGGGAGGCCCACTCGGAAGACTTTCCCGGCCCCGGCGCCGTCCTCAACGCGCTCCAGGCCTCCACTCCCGGCGTGCCGCGGAGCGTGTCGCTCCCCAACTGGCTGAGCATCCCCGGGCCTTCCAACCGGATGCCGGGCCAGTACGGCGGCTTCCTCGGCGCCGTCCACGATCCGTTCATCGTCGAGGGGGATCCCAGCGCCCCCGGCTACAAGCCGCTGGCCCTGTCGCTCGCCGAGGGGATGTCGACCGACCGGCTCGGCCGCCGGCTCGCGCTGAACAAGAGCCTCGACCACGTGGCCCGGCTCCTCGAGGCCGATCTCCGTCGGCAGTACGACCGGCTCCAGGAGAGCGCCTACGATCTCGTCGCCGACGGCCGCTTCCGCCGCGCCCTCGACCTCTCCGAGGAGCCCGAACGCGTCCGCGACGCCTACGGCCGGACGAAGTTCGGCCAGTCGCTCCTGCTCGCGCGGCGGCTGGTCGAGGCGGGGGTGCAGTTCGTCGCCTACAACGCCTTCAACCAGGAGTGGGACACCCACGGCGGTCTCCTCGGCCGCTACAAGCAGATCGTGCCGCCGATGGACACCGCCTTCGCGGCGCTGGTCGCCGATCTGGCCGACCGCGGGCTCCTCGAGCGGACGATGGTGGTCAACACCGGCGAGTTCGGCCGCACTCCGTCGATCAACAAGGACGCCGGCCGCGATCACTGGCCCAACGTCTACACCACCGTCCTCGCCGGCGGCGGAATCCGCGGCGGCGTCGTTCATGGAGCGAGCGACGCCAAGGGGGCCGAGCCGGCCGACGCGCCGGTGTCCCCCGCCGATCTGCTGGCGACGCTCTACGACCGTCTCGGCATCCCGCCGACGACGGAGCTCCGCGACCGGCTCGACCGTCCCATCCAGCTCTCCGACGGCCGCGTCCTCGACCTCGGCTGACGTCCCGGCGCCGCCGGTCGGTGACGCCCGTCCGTGCCGCACGGCCTCGACGCCTGCTATAGTGTCGGCCGCGGCGGGGCCCCCGGGCCCGTCGCCGCCCGGGGGAGATGCACGTCGGTGCCGCTTTCGCGCCCCCGCACCACGACGACACCACGAGGAGTCATCCGCATGGCAGGGTCCGTCCGCCGCGCCGCATCGCGCCGCAGCTTCCTCAAGACCGGGCTGGCGACGTCGGCCGCCGCCGTCGCCCCCGTCGTCATCCCCGGCTCGGCCCTCGGCCTCGACGGCACGATCCCGCCGAGCGAGCGCGTCGTCCTCGGCGGCATCGGCATCGGCAACCGCGGCACCTACGACCTCGGCTGCTTCCTCGAGCAGTCCGACGTGCAGTTCACCGCCGTCTGCGACGTGAAGGAGAACCGGCGCGTCGCGGTCAAGAAGCTCGCCGACGACAAGTACGGCAACGAGTCGTGCGCGATGTACCGCGACTTCCGCGAGCTCCTCGATCGCAACGACCTCGACGCCGTCCTCATCGCCACCGGCCCCAACTGGCACACCACCGCGAGCGTCTACGCCGCGAAGGCCGGCAAGGACATCTACTGCGAGAAGCCCTGCTCGAAGAACGTCGAGCAGAGCCTGATCCTCCGCGACACGATCCGGCGCACCGGCCGGGTCTTCCAGGCCGGCACCCAGCGCCGCAACCTCCCCCACTTCGCCTTCGCCTGCGAGCTGGCCCGCACCGGCCGCCTCGGCAAGATGAAGCGCGTCTTCGCCCACCCCGCCGGCATGACGGCGGTGTCCAGCGGCTGGCTCCCGGAGGAGAAGGAGCCGGAGAAGGACGTCGTCGACTGGAACATGTACCTCGGGCCCGCGGCCTGGCGCCCCTTCAACGCCAAGCTCCTCGACGGCTTCAACTTCGAGAAGGGGGGCGGGCTCGTCGGCGGCGGCGTCCTCGAGTGGGGCTCGCACTGCGTCGATCTCTGCCAGTGGGCGGTCAACGACTGCCCGCCGCCGGTGGAATATCGCCCGCCGGTCGACGGCCAGATCGTCTGCACCTACGCCGACGGCGTGGAGCTCGTCTTCCGAGAGAAGGACTGGATCCCGCTCGGCTCCTGCCCGGTGCGCTTCGAGGGGGAGGACGGCTGGGTGGAGGCGGGCGACTCCGGCAAGCTCGTGCTCTCCTCGCCGGAGCTCCTCGCGGGCCGCACCGTGGAGGAGATCGGCGGCTACCCGGCGACGTTCCACGTCCGCGACTTCCTCGACTGCGTGAAGACGCGCGGCAAGCCGAAGGGCAACGCCGACGCCGCCTGCAACGCGCACATCGCCTGCCATGCGGCGAACGTCGCCCTGTTCCTGGGCCGGCCGGTGAAGTTCGACAACGCCACCAACACCTTCGTCGACGACGTCGAGGCCAACCGGCTCCGTTCGGAGGCGCTCCGCGAGCCGTGGCGGATCTGATTCCCGATCCCGCCGCCGCGTCGCGTCCCCTCCATCCCCCCACATCGCACGAGGACCCACTCTCCATGACCATCACGCTCCTCCGCCGCGTCGCGTGCCTGCTCGCCGTCGTGGCCTGCCTGCACGCCACGGCCGTCCGCGCCGCCGACGGCAAGAACGACAAAGAGAAGGCCGCCATCGCCCTCCTCCGCGGCGACGCCCCCGAGGCCGACAAGGCGCTCGCCTGCAAGCAGCTGGCGATCCACGGCTCCGCCGACGGCGTGCCCGATCTGGCGAAGCTCCTGTCGAACCCGCGGCTCGCCTCCTGGGCCCGGATCGCGCTCGAGGCGATCCCGGGTGAGGAGGCCTCGGCCGCGCTCCGCGCCGCAGCCGCCGGCAACCTCACCGGCGACCTGCTCGTCGGCACGCTCAACTCGATCGGCGTGCGGAAGGACGCCGCGGCGCTGCAGGTGCTCTCGCAGCGGCTGGGCAATTCCGATCCGGCGGTGGCCTCCGCCGCCGCGGTGGCCCTGGGCAAGCTCGGCAACCTCGCCGCGACCTCGGCCCTCAAGAATGCCCTCCCCCGCACCGCCGGCGCGGTCCAGTCGGCGGTCGCCGAGGGGCTCATCCTCGCCGCCGAGTCGGCCCACGCAGCCGGGAAGTCGGCCGAGGCGGTCGCCCTCTACGACGAGGTGCGGAAGGCCGCCGTTCCCGCGCAGCGGAAGCTCGAGGCGACGCGGGGCGCGATCCTCGCCCGTGGCGACGACGGCGCGGCGCTGCTGGTCGAGCAGCTCCAGTCGCCGGAGCAGCCGATCTTTCGCCTGGGCCTCACCGTGGCTCGGGAGGTGAAGCCCGGGGCCTGCGACAAGGCCCTCGTCGCGGAGCTCGCGAAGCTCCCGGCCGGTCGTGCGGCGCTCGTGCTGCGCGCTCTCGCCGACCGGCGCACTCCCGAAGCGAGGGCCGCGCTGGTGGCCGCCGCGGCCAAGGGGTCGAAGGAGACGAGGCTCGCGGCCCTCGACACCCTCGGTGCCGCCGGAGACGCCTCGGCCCTCGGCGTGCTCCTCGAAGGGGCCGTCGACGCCGACGCCGATCTGGCCCGTGCCGCGACCGCGTCGCTCTCGAACCTTTCCGGCGCCGAGGTCGATGCGGAGATCAAGAAGCGGCTCCCGGCCGCGCAGGGCAAGCAGCTCCCCATGCTCCTCGAACTCGTCGGCCAGCGCCGCATCGACGCGATTCCGCCGGTGTTGGCCGCCGTCGAATCGAAGGACGCCGTGACGCGAGCCAGGGCGCTTGCGGCCCTCGGCAACATCGTCGACGTCGAGCGGCTGCCGGTGCTCGTGAAGGCGGTCACCGCCCCGCGTGACGAGGCCGACGCCGCCAACGCCAAGAAGGCGCTGCTCACCGCCGCGATCCGCATGCCCGACCGCGAGGCCTGTGCCGCGGCGGTCGTCGGGCCGCTGGCTTCCGCGCCGGCCGACGCCAAGGAGGTGCTCCTCGAGACGCTCGGCCAGGTGGGGGGCACGAAGGCCCTCGCCGCGGTCGCCGCCGCCGCCAAGGATGGCGACGACCGGCAGAAGGACGTGGCCAGCCGGCTCCTCGGAGGCTGGATGACCGCCGACGCGGCGCCGGTGCTCCTCGACCTCTCCAAGTCGCTCTCCGAGG
This sequence comes from uncultured Planctomycetaceae bacterium, assembly GCA_963923225.1. Taxonomy (GTDB): domain Bacteria; phylum Planctomycetota; class Planctomycetia; order Pirellulales; family UBA1268; genus QWOP01. Next base: position 8,544 of record CAWUOA010000020.1, on the reverse strand, counting down.
ACAAGTACCGCGGCCGCGCCATCCGCGGATTCCTCCGTATCGCCCGGCAGTTCAAGCTCGAGCAGGCGGAGCGGGCGAAGATGGCCAAGGATGCCTGGGGCGAGGCGAAGAACGCCGCCGAGCGGAAGCTCGTCCTCGAGGTGGCCCGCCGCTATCCCGACATGGCGATGCTCGAACTGGCCTCCAAGGCGGGCGCCGACGCCGAGGTGAAGCCGGAGGCGCGGATCGCGGCGGCGGCGATCCTCCAGAAGCTCCCCGAGGCCTCGCCCGAGGCCTTCAAGCTCGCCGAGGGCCTGGGGCTCAAGAAGGTGAAGCTCGAGATCGTGAAGGCGACCTACGGCGCGGGCGAGCGTCAGAAGGACGTCACCGACGTCGTCCGCAAGAACGCCGGCAGCCTGCCGCTGATCTACATCGCCGGCGACGGCTTCAACAAGGTCTTCGGCGGCGATCCCGCCCCGAACGACAAGAAGCTCCTTACGATCCAGTACACGATCGACGGCAAGCCGGGCGAGGCGAAGATCGACGAGAACGGCACGATCGAGCTGCCGCTCCCCTGACACGGTGCCGCGTGGGGGGCGCGGGGCCAGCGCCCGTCCCCCCGCGGCCTCCGGCCGGCTCGGCGCGGGGCGCCGATGGCGGCGCCGGCGCTCGCGCCATAGGATGCAGGACAGACCTTCCCAGGGATGCCCCGCATGGCCGCCGTCACCCCCGATCAGTTCTGGACGCTCCTCGCCGAGTCGAAGCTCGTCGAGCCCGCCCCCCTCGACACGCTGCGTCGCGAGTACGAAGGGCTCCCCTTTCCGCCCGGCACCTCCGCGGCCAGCGCCTGCGAGCCGCTGGCGCGGTGGCTCGTGAAGCGCGGCGCGGTCTCGGAATGGCAGGCCAAGCGCCTCCTCCGCGGGGAGAAGGGGCCCTTCTTCATCGGCGACTACCGGCTCCTCGACCGTTTCGACACCGGCCGCGGCGGCGCCGTGTTCCGTGCCCGCCACGAGCCGACCGGAAGGCTCGTGGGGATCACGGCGCTGGTCAACAAGTTCTGCCAGGAGCCGGCGGTCTGGTCCGACATCCTCAAGCGCACCAAGGGAGCGCACGAGGCCGCCGATCCGATCCTGACGCGGACGTGGGCCCTCGAGAAGGCGGGCTCGCAGCGGTTCGTCCTGTCGGAGGACGTCGCGGGCTCGCCCTTTTCCGAGGAGCTCTCCCGGCGCGGCGCGCTGCCGGTCGCCGAGGCGGGGGACATCGTGCTCGCCGTCGCCCGCGCCGTCGCGGAGCTCCATCGCCGCGGCATCGTCCACGGGGGGATCTCGCTCGATACCCTGCGCCGCGAGTCCGCCCCCGTCGGCGCGGCCGAGAAGGAAGGGCAGGTCCGGCTGCTGCAGTTCCCCCTCGTCGCCGATCCGCACGTCGTGCCGCCGCGCGTCGTGCTCGACGACGCCGAGGCGGTGTCGCGGCTCGGCACGCGCGCGGCGTTCCTCCCCCCGGAGTCGCTGCGGTCGGGGCGGATCAGCGACGCTTCCGGCGACGTCTACGCCCTGGGATGCCTGTTCCACGCGCTCCTTTCCGGTGCCCCGCCGGGCTGGCAGGGGGATCCGCAGCGGACACTCGCGCACGTCGCCGCGGGAAACGGCCTCCCCGCCCTCCCGCCTGCGAAGGTGCCGGTGGAGGTGGCGACGCTCGTCTCCTACCTCGCCGCGCGCTCGCCGGCCGACCGCTATCCGACCGCCGCCGAGGCCGCCGACGCCATCGCCGCCTGTCTGGGGAAGCCTCCGGTGTCGGGGTCGCTTCCGCCACAGGAGCCGTGGATCGTCCCTCGCAGCGGACCTGCGGATGCCGATGACGCCGAAGAGGGCGCCATCGCCGCCGTGCCGCTGATCGACACGCGGACGTCGCCCGGCTCGCGCACGCCGGGGGCGAAGCTCGCGACGAAGCCCTCTGCGAAGAAGCCCCGTCCGGCGTGGCTGGTGCCGGCGCTCGGCGGCCTGGGGCTCCTGGCAGCGAGCCTCGTCGGCGCCGTCGTGCTCCTCCGGGCGCCGAAGAAGCAGGCGGCGACGAGTGACTCGAGCGCCGCGGCGGCCAAGGCCGACGCGGAGCAGGCGTCGGCGGCGGCTGCCGGCGGGGGCGCCGACGGAGCGGGCGACGACGTCGCCGACCGGAAGGAGCCGGGCGCCGCGCGGCCGACGTCGACCACGCTCGTCGATGCCAAGGGGGCCGAAGGGGTCCCCTACGAAGCGCCGGAGCCCGTCGGCCCGCCGCCGCGGCTGCGGTACCTGCCGCCGGGATCGCAACTGGTGCTCCTGGCCAGGCCCGCCGCGGCCCTGGCCACCGACGAAGGAAAACTCTTCGTCCGCTCGCTCGGGCCGCGCGCCGCGGAGGCCTTGGCGATGCTCGCGCGCGTGTCCGGCGTGGAGCCGGAGAAGATCGAGGAGATCCAGGCCGGCTGGCAGGCCGGCGGCCCGGACGAGGTGATCGGGGGCGTGCTCGTGCGCGGCGTCGATCCGCTCCCACCGGCCATCGACGAGGCGGCCCGGCGCGAGGCGCTCGGCGCCACCGACGCGGAGGAGGTCGATGGCGAGACGCTCTACGTCGCTTCGGTCGGCACGGTGTGGTTCCCCTCCGACGCCGAGGGGCGCGTGCTGTTCCTGGGGCCCGAGTCACTCGTGCGCGAGGCGGTGACGGCGCACGCGGCCGCCGACCCGGAGGCGGTGCTCGAGGCCGCGCTGCCCACCGATCTGGAGGAGCTGGTCGGGATGCTCGACGGCAGCCGCCATCTCACGCTCTTCGGCTCCCCCGACTACCTCCTCCACGACGGCCGGCCGGTGTTGGCGGGGCCGTTGGCCAAGCTCGTCGAGCCGCTGGGACGGTTCTTCGGCGATTCGGTGCGGGCCGCGGCCCTCTCGGCCCATTTCGGCCCCGACGCCTATCTCGAGCTCGACGCCGTGGCCCCGGCCGGCACCTCCGCCGGCGGCCTGGCCAAGCATCTGACGGCGAACGTGGCGGCGATGTCGGAGGCGGTGGAGGAATACTGCAACGCGCTCGACCCGCACCCCTACGGACGCAAGCTCGTGATGCGCCTGCCGCGGATGCTCGACGTCGTCGCCGACCAGGTTCACTGCGGTGCCGAGGGACGTGGCGCGATCGTCAACGCCTGGCTTCCGGCCCACGCCCCCCACAACCTCGCCCTCGCCGCCGAACTGGCGCTCGAGCAGGTGCCGCGGCCGGGCGGCGGCGCGGTGGTGGCGGCGGCCGAAGGGCCCGGGGCCCCGGCGGCGGCGAAGGGGGCGGCCGAGGCTCTGGCCAGGCCGATGTCGCTGGTGTTCGTGAAGGACACGCTCGAGAAGTCGATCCAGATGATCGCCGACGAGATCGGCGTGGAGATGGAGATCCTGGGGAGCGATCTGCAGCTCGAGGGGATCACGAAGAACCAGTCCTTCGGGCTCGAGGAGCGCGACAAGCCGGCCGTGGAGATCCTCCGCACGATCCTCGCCAAGGCGAATCCCGACGGGAAGCTCGTGTACGTGATCCGGTCGGGGCCGACGGGGGAGAAGGTGGAGATCACCACGCGCGCGGCGGTGGAGAAACGGGGCGACACGCTCCCGCCGGGGCAGGACGCTCCGGCAGGCGGGGAAGGTGCGGGGACAGCCGACGATCAACAGGAGCAGGAGCAGCGATGATCATCGTCATGCAGGCCGGGGCGGCGCGGGAGGATCTCGACCGGGTGGTGGCCCGCGTGGAGGAGTTGCGTCTCAAGCCCCACGTCATCGTGGGCACGGAGCGGACCGTGGTGGCGGTCGTCGGCGACGAGCGCGACGCCGCCGGCAGCGGCTTCGAGACGCTTCCCGGGGTGGCGAGCGTGATGCCGATCCTCGCCCCCTACAAGGTCGCCAGTCGCGAGGTGCAGCCGGAGCAGACGGTGGTCGAGGCCGGGTCGCTCGTCGTCGGCGGCGGACGGATCGGCGTCATCGCCGGCCCCTGCTCGGTGGAGACCCGCGAGCAGATCCTCGCCACGGCGCGGGCGGTCAAGGCGGCCGGTGCCACGGGCCTCCGCGGCGGCGCCTTCAAGCCGCGGACGAGCCCCTACGCCTTCCAGGGACTCAAAGAAGAGGGCCTGCGGCTCCTGGCCGAGGCGCGTGAGGAGACGGGCCTGGCGGTGGTGACGGAGGTGGTGGCCCCGGAGGACGTGCCCCTCGTGGCCCGCTACGCCGACGTCCTCCAGATCGGCGCCCGCAACATGCAGAACTACCGCCTCCTCGAGGCGGTGGGCCGCTGCGACAAGGCGGTGCTGCTCAAGCGCGGGCCCTCGGCGACCGTCGAGGAACTGCTCCTGGCCGCGGAGTACGTCCTCGACGGCGGCAACCGGCGCGTGATGCTCTGCGAGCGCGGCATCCGCACGTTCGAGGCCCACACCCGCTTCACGCTCCCCCTGGCCACGGTCCCCTGGCTCCACGCCCGCACCCACCTGCCGGTGGTGGTCGACCCGAGCCACGGCACGGGCCACGCCAACCTCGTCACCAGCATGGCGGCGGCGGCGGTGGCGGCCGGGGCCGACGGCCTCATCGTCGAGGTCCATCCCGACCCCAAACGCGCCGCCAGCGACGGCGCCCAGACGATCGACCTGCCCGGCTTCGAGAAGCTGATGGCGGTCTGCCGCCGCGTCGCCGAGGCGGTCGACCGCCGGCTCGGCTGAGGCGTCAGTCGAGGACGAGAATGGCGACGGCCATGTAGATCACGATCCCCACGACGTCGACGATCGCCGACACGAAGGGATTGCTCATCAGGGCCGGGTCGAGTCCGAGCGAGCGGAAGACGAGCGGCAGCACGCAGCCCACCAGCGACCCCACCATCACCACCGAGAAGACCGTCGCCGGGATCACCAGCGCGTGCATCGGATCGGGGGCGTAGGCGAGGCCGAGGAGGAAGCCGGGCACCGCCAGGAGGACGCCGAGCATCAGGCTCACGGCGAACTCGCGCCGCAGGATCCGCTTCCAGTCGGCGAGCTTGCAGTCGCCGGTCGAGAGGGCCGTGATCACGAGGGTGGCGGCCTGGTTGCCGGAATTGCCGCCGCTGGCCACCACCAGCGGGATGAAGTACATCAGCCACTCGTGCGTCGGCTTCCACTTGGCGAGCACCATCGCCGTCACCGCGGCGGTGCCGAAGAGGATCGTCAGCCACACGCCGCGCTTCCAGGTCAGGCTCACCAACGCCGCCTCGAGATAGCCCTCGCCGAGCGGCGCGATGGCCGCGCTCATCTGGGCCTCGTCGGTGGCGTCCTGACGGACGGCGTCGAGGACGTCGTCGTGCGTGACGATGCCGACGAGCCGGCCGGAGTCGTCGACGACCGGGATGGCGAGGAAGTCGTAGCGGGCGAGTTTCTGCACCACCTCGTCGCGCGGCTCCTCGATGCGCACGGCGATCGGATCGCGCCGCATCAGGTCGCCGACGATGGCGGAGGGACGGGCGAGGATCAGGTCGCGCAGCGAAACCGATCCCACGAGCTTCCTCTCGGAATCGAGGACGTAGACGGAGTAGATCGACTCGCTGTCGGGGGCCTGCGAGCGGAGCCGGCTCACCGCCTCGCCGACGGTGACGTCGGCCGGGAGCGAGGCGTACTCGGTCGTCATCAGCGCCCCGGCCGAGTTCTCCGGGCAGGAGAGGAGCATGCGGATGTCGTGCCGCTCCGCCTTGGCCACCAGGGGGAGGATCTGCTCCACCTGCTCGGGCTCGAGCTCCTTGAGGAGATCGACCCGGTTGTCGGGGGCCATCGCCTCCAGGAGCGGCCCGAGGTGGGCCCGGTCGGCCGCCAGGACCAGTTCCACCTGCCTGGCGATGGGGAAGTAGGTGAAGATGTCGGCGCGGAGGTGGACCGGGAGGGCGTCGAGGAAGTCCCACAGTTCGCCGTCGGCCAGGCCCTCGGAAAAGTCCGCCACGCTCGCCGGATGGAGCTCCTCCGCGGTGGCGCGGAGGCCCTCCAGGTCGCCCTCGGCGAGCATCAGGCGCAGCTCGGGGAGCAGGAGCGGATTGGCGGTGGCCATGACGGAAGGCCGCGGGTGGGGAGGCGCCTATACTGGCTCCGAGAACGCTCCCGGGGCCGGTCTGGGGGGCGAAAGGACGCGGAAAGTCGATCGGTGGACCGGAAGGTGGGCGGGCCGGTCTCGAGGCGGGCGGAATCCGGAAAGTATGCCATGAACCGGACTGGAGTCGATCGCGGATTCGGCCGTTTTCGCGGTCGCCTGCCGTGGCTGGCGTTCCTTTGCCTCTGGGCGGCTTTCCTCGCCGGACCGCTGCGTGCCTCCGAGTCGACGGGGCAGGGGGGCGGCGACGTCGCTCCCGGTTGGCAGCACCTCCGCCATCACGCCTACCTGCCCGCCGATTTCGACCAGGAGATCTTCGACGAACTCTGGACCGTGTGGGAGGAACCGGCCCGCTCCCGGGCCGAGGCCGCCGACGTGGCCACGCGGCGCCTGCTGGCGATGGACCGCTACGGCCTGGTCCCCGATCCCGCCGATCCGTCCCGCTCGCTCCAGTACGTCGTCGACGACGCCGGCCGCTGGACGATGAGCTGCCTGGCCTGCCATCAGGGCACCGTCGCCGGGAAGGCGGTCCCGGGCGTCGCCAACTCCCGCTACGCCCTCGAGACGCTCACCGAGGAGGTCCGGCAGGTCAAGCTCCGGCAGGGGAAGACGCTCGGCCACATGGATCTCGGCGGCCTGGTGATGCCGCTGGGCACCACCGTCGGCACCACCAACTCGGTGATGTTCGGCGTGGCCCTCATGCGCCACCGCGCCCCCGATCTCACGATCGTCCCGCGGCCGCCGCGCTTCGATCTGGCCCACCACGACGTCGATGCGCCCGCCTGGTGGCATTACGCCACGCGCGAACGGCTCTACGCCGACGCCTTCGCACCGAAGGGGCACCGGGTGCTGATGCAGTTCATTCTCGTCAAGGAGAACGGCCCGGAGCGGTTCCGCGAATGGGAGGGGGAGTTCCGCGACATCGAGGGCTGGCTCTCGTCGCTCGAGCCCCCGCGGTGGGAGGGCCCCCTCGATGCGGCGCTCGCCGAGCGCGGCCGCGGGCTGTTTACCGAGCATTGCTCGGAATGCCATGGCACCTACGACGGCCCGCGGGGCGGCCCGGGGCGGAGCTACCCCGAGCGGATCGTGCCGATCGACGAGATCGGCACCGACAGGGTCCGCTTCGACGCCCTCTCGACGAAGGACCGCCGGGCCTTGAACGCGAGCTGGTTCGAGGAGCAGGCCGCCGTCGCCGGCATCGACGATCCCGCCGGCTACGTCGCCCCGCCGCTCGACGGCATCTGGGCCACCGCCCCCTATTTCCACAACGGCTCGGTGCCGACGCTCTGGCATCTCCTCCACCCGGAGAGCCGTCCGCGCGCGTGGCGCCGCCTCGACGCGCCGGGCACGCTCGCCGCGGCGCCCGCCGACGCGCCGCCCCCTCCCGACTACGACGTCGAGCGCGTCGGCTTGGCCGTCGAGGCCCGCGACGGCGTCCCCGAGGAGCGACTTTCCCCGTCGGTCCGCCGCACCTGGTTCGACACCGGCAGGCCGGGCAAGCACGCCGGCGGCCACGAGTTCTTCGGCGTGCTCGACGAGGACGCCAAGCGGGCGTTGCTCGAGTATCTGAAGACGCTCTGAAGGGCCCGATCCTCCGCCCCGGTCGCGGTTTTTGCTAGAGTCTCTCCTGCGCCTCCTGGCTGGTCGGACCGGCCCGGCGGCCCCCTTCGATTTACCGGAGCCTCACCATGACCCAGCTCGAAAGCGCCCGTGCCGGCACGATCACCCCCGAGATGGCCTTCGTCGCCAAGCGCGAGGATCTCCCGGAGGAGACGGTGCGTGCCGAAGTGGCCCGCGGGCGGATGGTGATCCCCGCCAACGTCGTCCACCTCACGAAGAAGCTCGAGCCGATGGCGATCGGCATCGCCGCCCGCACGAAGATCAACGCCAACATCGGCAACTCGGCCGTCACCAGCGACGAGGCGACCGAGCTCGAGAAGCTCCACCTCGCCGTCCACTACGGCTCCGACACCGTGATGGACCTCTCGACGGGGAAGGACATCGACACGATCCGCCAGGCGATCATCGACGCCTCGCCGGTGCCGATCGGCACCGTGCCGATCTACCAGATGCTCGAGGAGCTCGGCGGCGACATCGAGGACATGCGCCCCCACCACTTCATCGACATGTGCGAGAAGCAGGCCCGGCAGGGGGTCGACTACATGACCGTCCACGCCGGACTGCTCATGGAGCACCTCGGGCTGACCACCAAGCGGATCACCGGGATCGTCAGCCGGGGCGGGTCGCTCATCGCCCGCTGGATGATGGCCCACAAGCAGCAGAACCCGCTCTACACCCATTTCGAGGACCTGTGCGACGTCTTCCGGAAGTACGACGTCACCTGGAGCCTCGGTGACGGCCTCCGCCCGGGCTCCATCGCCGACGCCAGCGACGAGGCACAGTTCGCCGAGTTGCACGTCCTCGGCGAGCTGACGCGGCGGGCCTGGGCCAAGGGCTGCCAGGTGATGGTGGAGGG
>CAWUOA010000019.1:0-20298 GCA_963923225.1 uncultured Planctomycetaceae bacterium | reverse complement strand
TCCTCAGCGTGCTCGGCGGCGTGGGGGCCCTCGGGCCGATCGGGATCTTCGTCGGGCCGATCGCCGTGGCCTTCCTCCAGGCCGCCCTGACGATGCTCCAGACCGAGCTCGACAGCCTCGGGGAGGGCGAATCGCCCGTCGGGGAAGGGGCGGCGAAGGCTCCGAGCGAGGCAGTTGCACAAACCGCCGTCGAGAGGTTGAAATCCTCCTGATCCGGGGAGGTGCCCGGAACTGTTTCGTCCGTCGAAATCGGCCCTTCGTGGGCCCCCTCCATCCAAACGAGCGCCGTGACGATCGCGGCGTGAACGGCGGGCCCCCGCGGGCGCGTCACGGGAGAGAATCCGCATGCTGCTCGATACGCTCGTCCTGCTCGCCGCCCTGCTCATGACCGGCATCGAGGCGGCCTACGTGCCGACCGACGGGGGCGGAGGCGACTACCTCGTCCGCGTCGAGCCCGATCTGGTGCGCGATGCCGCGAAATCCCCCTACACGCTCGTCAGCGACGTCCCGGCCGACGCCCGCGACGTCCGGCGCGTGCGGATCTTCGTGGCCGACGCCTGGCCGCCCGCGGTGGAGCGATCGGTCGAGGAGGCCGCGAAGCGGCCGCGCACCCCCGTCGCCCCGGTGGCCACTCCCACGCTGCCGGCCGTCGGCACGGGATCGCTTCCCCCGCTCCCCCGCGCCGGCGCCATCGAGGCGGGCGCGCCCGCCGTCGCCATCGACCGGCCGTGGCCCCTCCTCGTCGGCAGCCTGCTGACGCTGTTCCTCTCCCTCGGGGCCAACGCCTATCTCGGTCTCCTCCTGGCGAGCATGCGGCAGCGCTACCTGCGCGACGTGCAGCAGGGCGTCGTGGTGAGGTAGCCGCGCGCGTGACGATGCTGCCGTTCGCACTGGCGATCTTCACCGGCGCCTTCCTGCTGTTCCTCGGCCAGCCCCTGGTGGGCAAGTACATCCTTCCCTGGTACGGCGGCGGCCCCGGGGTGTGGACCACCTGCCTCCTCTTCTTCCAGGGCATGCTCCTCGCGGGCTACGCCTACGCCCACCTCCTCTCCACGCGGCTTCCCCCCCGCCGCCAGGCGCTGGTTCACGCCGGGGTGCTGCTGGCGGCGCTCCTCTGCCTGCCGATCGCGCCGGGCGAGGCGTGGCGGCCGCGGGCGGGCGACGATCCGGTGCGATCGATCCTCCTCCTGCTGGCGGCCACGATCGGCCTTCCCTACGTGGCCCTTTCGGCGACCGGGCCGCTCATCCAGCGATGGAGCAGCCTCGTGCGCCCGGGCGGGTCCCCCTACCGTCTCTACGCCCTCTCCAACGCCGGGTCGCTCCTGGCGCTGGTCGCCTATCCGGCGCTCGTCGAACCGCGACTCTCGCGCGCGGCACAAGCCTGGTCCTGGTCGGCTGGGATGGGCTGCTTCGCCCTGGTCTGCGCCGTCTGTGCGGCGCGGGTGTGGCGTCACGCGGCCGACGACGACGCCGGGTCGGAGCGGAGCCCGGAGGCAGCGTCCGCGGGAGACGATGACGGCGATCCCTGGGACTGGGTGCTGTGGGTGGCGCTACCGGCGATCGCCTCGGTGCTCCTGGTGTCGACCACCACGCGCCTCAGCCAGGACGTGGCGGCGATGCCGATGCTGTGGATCCTGCCGCTGGCCGTCTATCTCGTGACCTTCATCGTCTGCTTCGACCACGCCGCCTGGTACCGACGAGGCCTGTTCTGCTTCCTCGCCGCCGCCGGGGTGCCGGTCACCTGGCAGATCCTCGCCTCGGGGAACTCCGCGCCTCTGCGCCTCCAGATTCCGGCGCACCTCCTCACGCTGCTGGCCGCCTGCATGGTCTGCCATGGCGAGCTCTACCGCCTCCGGCCGGGCCCGCGCCGCCTCACCGCCTACTACCTCGCGGTGGCGGCCGGCGGCGCGCTCGGCGGCCTCGCGGTGGCGGTGCTCGCGCCGTTGGTCTTCGCCGACGTCCACGAGCTTCCCGCGGGCCTGTGGGCGATGCTCGTGGCGATGGGGGTGCTGTCGTTCCGCCAGCGGAGCCGGGCGATCCCGTTGGCGGCGGGGCTGGGAACGCTCGTCGGCGTGGCGGCGATCCCCTGGCTGCGGAGCGAGGCCACCTCCGGGATGCCACTGGTCGACGAGGCACGCCGCTTCCTCCCCCAGGCGGCCCCCTGGGTGGCGGGCTTCGCGCTGGTGTTCGCCGGCTGCCTCGCCGACCCCTGGAGGCGGCGCGTCTTCCCGGCGTGGCGGCCCGCGGCGGGGGGATTCCTCATGCTCCTGGCCGGCGCCGCCGGCACCGCCTTCGCGGTCCTCGCCCGCGACGGCACCGACGCGCCCGTCGAGCGGAGCCGCAATTTCTACGGCACGCTCGAGGTCCTCGAGCCGTCGGTCGTGGATCCCCGGGAGCGCCACCGACTGCTCGTCCACGGCGCGACGACGCACGGCCTGCAGCTTCTCGAGCCCTCCCGCCGGCGCACCGCCACCACCTACTACACCACGACCAGCGGCATCGGCAGGGCGATCGACAGCCTCGACGACGGCGACGGATGGCTCGAGCCCAAGCGGCTGGGGCTCGTCGGGCTGGGCGTGGGCACCGTCGCCTCCTACGCCCGCGTCGGCGACACGCTGCGGGTCTACGAGATCGATCCGGCGATCCACGACCTGGCCCGCCGCCGCTTCACGTTCCTCGACGAGTGCGGCGCGGAGGTGGAGGTGGTACTGGGCGACGCGCGACTCTCCATGGAGCGCGAGATCGAGGCAGGGCGGCCGCAGGGCTACGACGTGCTGGCGCTCGACGCCTTCTCGAGCGACGCCATCCCGGTGCATCTGCTCACCCGCGAAGCGTTCGAGTCGTACCTCGCGCACCTGGCCCCCGACGGCATCCTCGCCGTCCACATCTCCAACCGCTATCTCGACCTGGCGCCCGTGGTGGAGCGCCTCGCCGACCATTTCGGTCTCTCGATCGTGTCGGTGAGCGACGGCGGCGGCGACGAGTGGTGGATCTACTCCTCGACCTGGATGCTCCTCTCGCGGAACCCGCGGGCACTCGAGCGGGAGGGCATCGCCTCGGCCGCCGACCGCTGCGGCCGCGGGGCCGGCTTCCCCCTCTGGACCGACGACTTCGCGAGCATCTGGCCGCTCCTCTTCGATTGACCGCCGGCGACGCTCAGGCCTGCTTGCCGCGGGAGCGCTTGGCCGGGGCCGAGCGCCCGGAGGCGGGCTTCGCCGCCGGCTTGGGCGCGGTGCGCGGGTGCGCCGGCGCCTCGTGGGCTGGCGTGGAATCGAGGCCGACGTCGTGGAGGACCCCGGCGACGGTCTCCACCATCGGCTGCGAGGCGGGCCCGTGGCCGACCCCCGGCACCGGCGTGGTGCCGACCGGCGTCGCGCGGGTGGCGGCGACGGAGACGGCCGGGGGCGGGGTCACGATCCCCACGTAGCCGAGCCCGGCGAGGTGGCCGGAGTGGATCACCGCCGTCGGATGGAAGCGCAGCTGCCCGACGGGATACCCGAGCCCGCCGAGGGAGTGCCGCGGGCTCGGAGCGGGGGGGTGCCACTCGCGGCGGGGCGCGTGGACCGGAGAGGGAGCCACCGGGGGCTCGGGGGCGTGGGCGGCCGGAGCGAGATGGTGGACCGCGATCCGCGGCCGCGCCGCCGGCTCGGGCGCCGGCCGTTCGACGTGTGGCGTGGGGAGCGGCGCCGCGGTGACCTGCACCGTGGCGACCGGCACCGGCTCGGCCGGGGCGGGGACGACCCTGGGAAGCGGCGCCGGCGCCGCAATCGTGGTGCCGGAGAGGGAGCGGACATGCGCCCCGACCTCCCGGAACAAGCTCGCGACGTGGGCGTGGCAGGTGAGGACGAGCATCTGCCGCTGCCGGGGCTGATCGGCCACGAACTCCACGAGGACCTCGGCGGCGGCCCGGGCCCGGGCGTCGTCGAAGTTCACCAGCGCGTCGTCGATGACGACCGGGAGGTGGACGCCGTGGCGTTCCAGATCGCGCACCAGCGCCAGTCGCAGCGAGAGGAACACCTGCTCGCGCGTGCCGCGGCTGAGGCGGTCGGGGCTCCAAGGAACGTCGGTGGCGTCGTGGACTTCGAGCCGGGCTTCGTGGATCGAGGTGGTGATCTTGGTGTAGTGTCCCTGCGTGAGGCGCACGAGCCACCGCGACGCCTCGCGGAGCACGGCCGGCTGGTGGTCGCGGGCGAAGGCGGCCCGGGTCGACTCGAGCATCGTGCGCGCCGACTCGAGCATCCTCCGGCGGTGGAGCTGGCCCTCCAGGTCGTGCTCGATGGTGGCGATCTCCACCTGGAGGCCCTCGGTGCAGTGGTCGCGGGCCGCCGCATCGACGGCGGCGGCGGCGGCCTTGCGGGCGTCGCGGCCGCGCTCGAGCGTCTCTCGCGCCGCGGCGGTGACCAGCCTGGCCTCGGCGACGCGTTGCTCGAGGGTCGGCTGGCCGGCCGCGGAGAGCCAGCCCTCCAGCTCCGGCAGCTCCGCCATCCGCCGCCGTGCTTCCTGCCAGGATCGCTCGGCCGCCACCGCCTCCAGACGCGCCTCCTCCACCAGCGGGCGCCGGTCGACGAGCGGGAGAAACTCCTTCTCCGTCTCCACGCCGTGCCGGGCGTAGATCTCGCGCAGCCGCCGCTCGGCGAGCTTGACGCGTTCGAGGGCCTCGCGGTGGCGGCGGCGGGCGCGGACCAGCCTGCCTTCGAGCTTGCCCCGGAGGCGGTGGAAGGAGGTCTCGCGTTCCAGCCGCTCGCGGAGCCCGGCGAGCTGCTCGAGGACCGTGCCCTCGGGGAGCATGTCGCACTCGACGAGCATCTCCTCGACGCGCCGGCCGGCGGCCGCCAGCTCGTCGTGGCGCATCCGCGCCTCCTCGGACGTCCGCCGCCGCTCCTCGTCGAGGGCCAGGAGCGCCTGGCGGTGGCGGGCGAGCTGGCGGACGTCCTGTGGGGAGAGCCCCGGCGGCAGGGCCCTCTTCTCCAGGGCCCGCTTCCAGGCGCCGCGCGCGGCGGCGCGCCGCTCGGTGGCACGGGCGAGATTCTGGGCGGCCGCCTCGGCCCGGTCGGCGAGGAGGTGGAGCGATCCCTCGCGGGCGGCGAGCGCCTCGAGCCGGTCGACCTCGGCCAGCGCCGCGGCGAGGCGTCGATCGAGGGCGGGGGCGTGCTCGCCCGGCCACCGTTCCACCGGGCCGCGGAAGCTCTCGAGCTTCTTGTCCAGCAGCGTGCATTGCCCGGCGGCGTCGTCCCGCTGCTTGCGGGCCATCGCCACCTGCTGCCTGGCCGCCTCGAGCCGCTCGCTGGCGGAGCGGTCGAGCGTCCAGGTGACGAGCGACGCCAGGCCGGTGCCCACCAGGCCGAGGGCGGGGAGCGCGTACGCCATGGCGCCGGTCACCGCGGCGGGAAGGAACAGGCCGGCGAGAATCATCGCGGCGCCGGTGACGAACACCGCCCCCAGGCCGAGGAGCCATTCCAGCGGGATGAGCTGGCCCTTGAGGTGGAGGGCGACGTCGCGATCGAGCGCCGCGAGCGACTTCTCGAGCTCGACGACCTGGTCGCCGGCGGCGATCCGGTTGCGGACCAGCGCCGCCCGCCCGGAGGCTTCCTCGATCGCCGCGGCGACGCTCGACGCGGCCAGCGCCGCGGCCGGCTTGGCGAGGTCGCCGCGCGTCGACTCGTAGGCGCCGCGGGCTTCGGCGAGCGCGTGCCGGGCCTCCTTCACGCCCCGCGCGGAGGCGGCCAGTTCCTTGGCCCGGCCGCGCAGGCCGCCGAGCGAGCGGTCGAAGCCCGCGGGAAGCTGCATCTCGGAGAGGGTGTCGATCGAGGCGCCCGGCCCGGCGTCGGTCACGAGCAGGCGGACCAGGCCCGCCTGGCCGAGTTGCTCGCCGAATCGCCGCGCGGCCGTCCGCGCCGCCGCCGCCGCGCGGGACGCCTCGGCCGCGATTCGCTCGAGCCTCGGCTGCTCTTCGCACAACGCGGCCACCGCCGCCCGCTTCTTCCAGATCGTGACGTCGGCGGCGTGGCTCTTGAGCTCGCGGGCCAGCCGGCCGCGGACCTTCTTCCGCTTCGCGGCCAGCTTGGCCAGCCCGTCGCGACGCTTGGTGGCCAGGTGCCAGGCGTCGAGATCGGGGTGGAGGAGGGGCACCGCCTCGAGCTCCGCGAGCTTCGCCGCGGCCCGCCGCCACGAAGCCCACACCGGCTCCAGCGGCAGCGCCGCCCGGAGCGTGTCCTCGGCGAGGCGGGCGTGCTCGAGCGCGGACTCGAGCGTGGCGATCTCCGCGTCGATCCGCGCGAGCTCCGAGCCGACGGCGCCCGCGGCGATCGCCGGCGCGCCGGTCGCCGCGAGGCGGCCGAGGGCGGCGCTGCGGCGCTGGCGGAGCGACTCGATCGGCGACACCTCCGGATCGGCGGAGTCGAGCCGCTCGATCGCCTGGCGGAGGTTGTCGAGGACGCGCGTCACGCGGCCGCGATCGAGGCCGCTGGCCAGTTCGTAGAGGCGGCTGCCGCAGCCCTGGGCCTCGAGCGTCTGCAGCTCCTGCAGCTCGTCGAGCCCGAAGGCCATCACCGCCGTGAAGGTCTTCTCGTCGATCTCCCCCATGTAATCCTGGAGGAAGAGCGTCGTCGCGGTGCCGCCGTCGGCCGCCGTGACGGTGAGATGATCGGCGACGGGGAGATCCTTCTCGGAGGTGTAGTCGGCGCGAGAGAGCCGCTCGAGGTGCGGGCCCTCGTGGCGGCGCTCGACCACGATCCGCCGCTCGTCGAGGCCGGCGCGGGCCTGGATCCGGCCGCCCCAGGGGAGGTGGGGATCGAGGATCCCGCGGCGGAAGAGGTGGCCGAACCCGAAGAGCACGCCGCGGACGAACTCCAGGAGCGACGTCTTGCCGGTCTCGTTGGTGCCGTGGAGCACCTCGACGCCGGGGCCGAGGCCGTCGACGTCGACCCCTTCGAGGGCTCCGAAGCGGTCGATGTGGATCCGTTCGATGATCATGTCGCGTTCCTTCCCACGGGACTCCGCTCGCCGCCGCGCCGAATCAGGTCGACTCCATCAACTCCAGGGCCAGCCACGCCGCCTCGCGCGGCGCGCCCCCCGAGCCCGCCTTCTCCGCCTCGATCACCTGCTCGGCCAGCAGCGACGCGAACGACGCGGTGGTGCCGGAGGCGCTCGAGGAGGAGTTCCGCACCAGCGCCTGGAGGAGCTCGGCCCGGTCGGCCTCGATCTCCTGGCACCAGATGCGGCAGGCCTTGGAATCGAAGAGCTGCCGCACGTGGGCCAGGGTCTCGGCCGAGATCTCGCCCACGTGGATCCGCCGCGCCAGGCTGCCGCCGCAGTCGACGGCCACGCGCACGACGTGGAGCGGGCCGGCCGGATCGGGGGTCATCCCCTCGAGCGCCGCCCAGATGGTGTCGGCGAGCGTGGCGTCGTTGCCGGCGAGGCTCTCGAGCGCGAGCGTGCGCCAGGTGACGCGGTGGGTCGGCACCTCGCGCCACACGGTGCGGCCATCGCCCGACGGGGGGAGGACGGTGGCGGCGGAGTGGATCGCTCCGGCGACGGGGGCCAGCGCGGCGAGCCCCGGCACGGCATGGGGGACCGAGCCGACCGGCGCGATGTTCGTCAGCGTGACCGCGCCGCACGCTCCGGCGCCGACCTCGTGCGGGCCGCGCGCCTGCAGCGCGGGGAGACAGTGGACGGCCGAGGGAACCGCCTGCACACGGCGCGATCCCCACACGAAGAACGTTCCGGACGCGGGGGCGGCTCCCGGCGCCACCGGGGCGTGGAGGCCGTGGACCGCCGTCGTGCCCTCGGCGTGGAGCGGCGTCCAGGCGTCGTCCCAGCCGACGATCACCCGACGCTGCGCCGGGAGGAGCGAGGAGTGGGCCGAGGCGAAGGAGGGGACCAGTTGGCCCACGCCCGTGGTGGCGACCGCCGGACCACGCGCCGAACAGAGCTCCACCGACAGGCCGCGGACGTCGAGCCGCTGCGGCGCCACCGGAGTCACGAACGAAAGCCCCGCCGGCTCGGCCAGCGCCCGGGCCACGTTGGCACAGTCGGTGGCGTCGTCGGCGAT
This sequence comes from uncultured Planctomycetaceae bacterium, assembly GCA_963923225.1. Taxonomy (GTDB): domain Bacteria; phylum Planctomycetota; class Planctomycetia; order Pirellulales; family UBA1268; genus QWOP01. The sequence goes on along the minus strand of CAWUOA010000019.1, from coordinate 12,248 downwards.
CCACACCGTCCGGCAGCCGTCGGCGGCGAGCCCCTGGATCGTGGCCCGCAACCGCGCGGCCTGGGCCGGACTCGCCCGGAGCGGGTCGAGCGTGGACCCGAAGAGCACCAGTGCCGCGGCCCTCGATTGGCGGGCGGTGGCCACCGCCGCCTCGAACGCCTCCCACGGCGCCGCCGCGAAGGACTCGATCACGTCGGACGGAGCCGCCGCGGGAACGGGGAGCGGCCGATCGAGCGCCGCGTCGAATGCGAAGACGATATCCGCCACGCCATGGTCCTCCATTGACCCGTTCGTGACCTGCCCGACGTGCCCGGCCGACCGCCATCGGCGGAAAGCCAGGGAAGATAGGGGCAATGTACCGTGCGTCCGCTCCGCGCGACCAGCCGGAAATCGGCCCGTCTCAGCCGTCCTCGCCCGGCCGGCGGATGGCAGGCCGGCTCTCCGGGGCCAGGCTCATGCGGCGCCGGCCCCGTTCACGTCGCCAGTTCCGGGGGGCTCGCCGCGAACTCCGCCGCCAGCCTTCCGGCCCACGCCAGGTCACCCTCCGCCGGTCCGATCGCCGCGAGGACCCGGCTGCGGAGGAGCACCCCCTTCTCGACTCCCGCGGCGAACAGCCGGCAGGCGATCCGGGCCCGGCCGCCGCCCGGTTCCACGGCCACCTCCTGCCGGTCGAGGGGATGGAGCATCACCAGGCAACTGGTGCCGTCGCCCCGCCGCACCAGGACCAGGCCGTGGTCGAACGGAGCCGCGCCGGGGGCGAACGGTCGGTGGTGTCCGTCGTGCCAGGCCGACGAGAGGATCGCCGCGGCGGACACGTCGGAGACGACGGCGAGGGCCGAGTCGGCGTGGAGCCGGGAGGTGGTGGCCGAGGCGATCAGCTCCCAGGCGGCGACGTCGGCGCCGGCGTGGCGGACGCGCCACAGCGCCGTCGCGCGCAGGCCCCGCTCGTCGACGACTTCCCAGGTGGCGGTGACGTCGTCGCCGCGCACCCAGGCGTCGATCGGAGCACGGGACACGGGAACGTCGAGGCCGAGGAGGTGGTCGCCCCGGCCGGTGGCGATCCCGGCCCCGGGACGCGCAAGATCGATCCGCGCGCCGTCGACGGCCGCGGCGTCGGAGAGGAGATCGGCCCGGGTGCCGTGCAGCTTCCAGGCGGCGCGTGCGGGAGGACTCGGCGGTGGGACGGGCATCGATCGACTCCGGAGGGCCAGGGCGCTCCGCGGCCGTGAGCGGGCGGAGACGCAGCGCCCCGACAGTGTACCGCGGGGTGCTGGGGGAGCGGCCTGTGCGCACGGATCGGGCCCGGGCTGTTACGTTGGAAGTCGGGGCGGCCAGCCGTGCGCGCCGCCGCACGCCGCCGCCGCGCCACCCCTCGCGCCACCCCTGTGGAGTCCGCCGCCATGCCCGATGCGTTGGAAGTCTGTGAAGCGGCCGCCCGCGCCGGCGGACGCGTCCTCCAGGATTGGGTGGGCAGATTCGGCGTGACCTCGAAGGGGCCCCGCGACCTGGTCACCGAGGCCGACGTCGCCGCGCAGCGGGAAGTGCGACGCATCGTCCTGGGGGCCTTTCCCGACCACGGGTTCGTGGGGGAGGAGGCGTTGCCCGAGGAGTCGTCGCGGGGGGCGGAGACGCTGCGCTGGATCGTCGATCCGCTCGACGGCACCACCAACTACGTCAAGGGGATTCCCGCCTACTGCACCTCGGTGGCGCTGGCCCGCGGCGACGAGATTCTCGTCGGCGCCATCCACGATCCGGTGCGCGACGAATGCTTCACCGCCCGCGCCGGTGGCGGCGCGGCGCTCAATGGGAAGCCGATCCGCGCGGCGGACACCACGTCGCTGGGGAACGCCGTCGTGGCGGTGAGCTTTCCGGCGCAGGTCGACTCGGGCTCGTCCGCGGTGCGTGACTTCCTCGCGGTGCTGCCCCATGCGCTGGCCATCCGGCGCAGTGGCTCGACGGCCATCAATCTCGCCTACGTCGCCTGCGGACGCTTCGACGCGTTCTGGGTTCGGCGGATCCATTCCTGGGACGTCGCGGCCGGGTTGCTCCTGGTCAAGGAGGCGGGCGGGCAGCTCGGGCCGTACGCCGGAGGAGGCCCGTTCCGTCTCGACGAACCGGCTTTCATCGGCGCCGCCACGCCGGCCCTCCTCGCCGAATTGCAGGGGGTCCTCCCCCCCTGGGGCCTCGGCTGAGGCGGCGCCGTCGGTTCGGATCGTGCCGCGGGCGCCGGATGTGACGTCCGGGGTGGGGTTGCGGGGCCTGCTGCGGGCTGAAGAAGTGCGTCCGCGGGGCCGGCAAGCTAGTGTCGGGAGAGGGGCGGCCTCGGGCCGTGCCCGATCGGAGGCTCGCGGAACGGGAGCGACGTGTCAGGAATGTCGATGCGGCGGCGGTGCCGAGCGTGGAGGGGAAGGGCCGGCCGGCGACGGCCCGGACTGCGTCGCCGCGCGTCCGTCGCCGTCCGCACCTGCCTGGCGCTTTGGATCTCGGTGCTCGTCGGCTCCGTATCGGCGCGGCCGCAGGCGGAGGCCCCGACGCGGGCCGGTCCGCTCGTCCCCGCCACGACGACGCTTCCCTCCACCCCTGCGAGTTCGGCGGCGGTGCAGGGCCCGACCGACAGGCCGCCACCGGAGAGGGCCGCGCCGGAGATGGCGCCGCCGGAGAGACCGCTTCCGGACAAGCCCGCCCCGGCTGCGTCCGCCGTCGGTCCCCCGTCGGTCGCGGTGCCGACGGTGCCGCGTGCGGCCAACGTCCCCACCCCGGCTGCCGACGCATCGGGAACCGGCCAGGGGAACCCGGCGCGATTGGCCGAGCAGCCGCCACCGATCCACTACCTGCCGGACGATTCGGGTCGGCTCGTCCCCGTGCCCGGCTTCGGCTACCGCGACTTCCTCGAACTGCTCGAGCTCAAGTCGGGCCTTCCCGTCGTGCCACGGCCCCCCGACGTGGTCATCGAGCGCGTCGAGATCGACGTCGACGCGCGGCAAGGGGAGGCCGACGACCGCGGACGCTTGGTGGTGAGGCTCGACCTGCGGCAATCCCGCGCCGGCCAGGTCGAGGTGCCGCTCGGTTTGGACGGCGTGTTCCTCGACGCCGCGCCCGAGTACGAGGGGCCCGGGCGGTTCGTCGTCGAGGGACGTCGTGACGGCGGCACCGGGGCGGGCAAGGGCTTCCGCGGCTGGGTCGATGGGGCGGCGAACGACCGTCACCGGGTGACCCTCGCAGGCTCCGTCGCCATCGACCGGCTGGCTCGCAGCGAGCGATTCACGCTCGACGTCCCGGCGGCGGTCGTGTCGCGCGTGGCGGTCCGAACCGACCGCGATCCGCCCGCGGTGACGGTGGACCCGCCGTGCCTCCCGCCGCGGGCCGCGCCCGATCCCAGCGGTGGGACGCTGGTCGAGTGCGACGGGGTGGCCGGGCGGACACGGTTCCGGGTGGGCACGCCCGACGGCGCCGGGGCCGGCCCCGCCGGGCTGCCGAGGGTGACCACCGAGAGCGTCGTCCGCATCGACGGCCGGGGGGCGGCCTTCGACACGGTGGTGCGGATCGAGCCGTTCCCCGCGGATTCCGGCACGGTGCGGATCGCCCTGCCTCCCCGCTGCACGCCGATCCGCGTGCGCGAACCGGCCACGCTGCTCGGCGTGACGCCGGGGCCCGAGCGGAACGGCGAGGGGCCGACGGAGGTCGAGGTCCGCGTGGCGCGCCGCACCGACGGGGCCGCCGTCGTCGAACTGGAGTGCGAGGCCGCCGTCGACGCCGGGGGCCGCGGCACGCTCGAGGTGCTGGGGTTCACCGTGGCGGACGTGCCGGCCTGGCGCCAGCGCGGACGCGTGTCGCTCCTGGTTTCGGGCGACTGGCAGCTCGACTGGGACGACCCGACGCCCGTCCGCCGAGTCGATCCGGCGCCCGCCGCGCGTCAGCCGGGATTCGTGGCGGCGTTCGCCCACGACGCGCTGCCGGCGACGCTGCCGCTGCGCGTCCGGCCGCGGGCCAGCCGCGTCGTCGTCGAGCCGGAATACCGCTACACGGTGGGCGCCACCCGGATCGTCCTCGACGCCACCTTCCGCGTCGCCGTGCGCGGCGCCGCGGTGGGCCGTCTCGCCGTGGGCCTCGACGGCTGGACCGTCGACGAGGCCGGCCCGGCGACGCTCGTCGACTCCGCGGGCCTGGCCACGTCCGACGGGACGGTGGCGTTGCCCTTCCTCCAGCCCCTCACCGGCGACGCGGTGGTCGAACTCCGCGCCGTGCGCGATATCGACCGTGCCCAGGAGGCGCTCGCCTGGACGACGCCGCAGCCGCGTGCCGATCTCGTCGGGCCGGCGACGGTCACCGTCGGTGCGGAACCGGACATCGAGGTGCTCCCCGATGGCGACGGGATGCGGGGACTGGTGCGCCGGGTGGTGCCGGCGCCGCGCCGCGCCGTGGGAGACCGGGGGGAGCTCGTCTATCGGCTGGAGGGAACGGAAGGGGCGTTCGCCGCGACGCGGCGTTTCCTGCCGCGCCGCGTCGAGGCGGGGATCGACGCACGGGTGACCGTCGGCGCCGCGGAGACGACGGTCGAGGAGACGATCCGGCTCGACGTGTCCAACGCGGCGCTGGAGTCGATCGACTTTCTCCTCCCCGCCGGCTTGGACGTCGACGCGATCGACCTCGTCCAGGGAGGGCAGACCCTCTCCCCCTTCGCGCTGCCCGCCGCCGACCCCGATCGCCCCGGGAACGGATCGGCGGCGCTGCGGGCCCTGCTGCCGGTGCCAGTGCTCGGTGAGGGGACGCTCGGGGTGCGCTACGTCGTCCCGACGCCGGAGTCCCGCGGCGAAGGCGCGACGCTGCGTCTCCCCCTCCTCGCACCGCGGGGGGCGCGTGTGTCCGCCCAGTCGATCCTCCTGGGAAGCGATCCGAGCGTGGTGGCGGAGGTCGGGGGCGACGGATGGAAACGGGACGCCGCGCGGACGGTGGCGGCGGGCGAACGTGCCTGGGTGGCCGGCCGCCCCCACTCCTCGATCGATCTCGGGCTCGCGGCCGCGCGGCCGGACGGTGCCGGAGAGACGGTGGTCGAGGCGGCGTGGCTCGAGAGCCGGCTGTTCCCGCGCCGCCGCGAGGAGGAGTGCACCTACGTCCTCTCCACCACGGCACGACGGATCGAGTTGGGGCTGCCGTCGGCATGGCTGCAGGCGGCGGCCACTCCGAACGGGCTGGACGTTCGCGTCGACGGGATGCCCGTCGGCGCCGCGCCGCGCGGCGACGGCACGCTCGTCGTCGACGTTCCGCGTCCGACGGCATCCGGACGGGCGACGTTTCTGCTCCGCCTCCGCGCCGAGTGCCCGTGGCACGGCGAGGGGACATGGCTCGGCGCGGCGTCGCCGGTGGGCATCGTGGGGCCGGTGTCGCTCGACGCGCCACGCTTCCCCCCCGGCACGCTGGAGCGCCGTTACTTCCGCGAGATCAATCTGCCCGAGGACGAGCACGTGGTGGGCGCCTCGTCGCGGTGGACGCCGCAGCAACGCTGGACATGGCGCATGGGGGGGCTGTGGCGCGAGCCGGTCGTGTCGCGCGCCGTGCTCGCCGAGTGGATCGCGGGCCTGCTCCGCGCCGGCCGCACCCGTCCCGGCGAGCCTTTCGCCGCCGACCCGCTCCGTCTCGGCACCTTCGACGACGCGCCGCTCCTCGGCGGGCGGGTGCTGTTCGCGGGAACCGGCTCCCCCGGCCGCGGGCAGGTGTGGCTCGTCCCCACCTGGCTCCTCGTGCTCGCGGTGTCGGGGCCGCTGCTGTGCGTCGGGCTGGCGATCGCCTACCGACCGGGGTGGCGGCGACTGCCGGCCGTGTTCGCGCTGGTGCTTCCGGCGGTGCTCGCCGCCGTCGCCTTTCCGGCGATCGCGCCGCTGATCCTCCAGGCGGCGCTGCCCGGCCTCGCGCTCTCCCTCCTGGCCGCGGCGCTGCGCCGGGCCGCGGAGCCCGCCGCGCCGACGGCGTCCCGGCAGGCCGGCGGTTCGTCGGCCCGGATCGACGCGCCGACGTCGCTGGTGGTGAACGTCCCGTACGGCGACGACTCCGACGCCACGCAGGTGAGGCGCGCGCTGCCATGACACGCCCCGCCGACGGGCTCCTGCGCCTTCCCGGCCGGTTCCTCTCCGCGGCCGTGTGCCTCCTCGTCCTCGGCTCCGCCGGAATCGGCGCGGCCGAGGATTCGCCCCGCGCCGCGGTGCTGCCGTTCCACCGGGTGATCGTTCCCGAGGGGAGGCTCGACGAGGTGCCGCTCGGGCCCCATCGGCTCGTGCCGGTGCCCCTCGACGAGTTCGAGGCGGCGCTGGGCGACGTGGCGGCTGACGGGCCGGCGCCCGGCCTCCCCGACGTCGCCCGCTACACGGCGCGACCGGGCGCCGACGGGCGGCTCGAAGGCACCCTGGAGACGGAGTCCGGCGCGGGGGAGCCGCCGGCCGAATTGCCTCTGGGGCGTCTGCCGGTCGTGCGGGGCACGCTCGAGACCGACGGCTCGACGGCGGAGGTGACCGTCTTCGCGCGCGGCCCCGACTCGCTCGCCGCGATCGCGGGCCGTCCGGGACGCTACCGCTTCCAGTGGTCGCTCGACACGGCCGGCGGCGACGGAGCGTGGCGGCTGCCGTTGGCGCCCGCGGCACGTTCGATCGTCGAGATCACGCTCCCCTCCGGTCTGGCGCCGGACGTGGCGGGACAAGCCTGGGTCGGCGTGCCCGCCGCGCTCGGCACCGCGCCGGGCCAGCGTCCCGCCGACGCGCCGGCGGAGACGACCTGGCGGATCGACGTCGGGCCGATCGGCGAGCTCCGGCTGCGGGCCGTGCCGCAGCGCGACTCGGCGACCGCGATCGCCTGCTGGCAGGCGGCCCGGGTGGGGCTCGGCGAGGCACGCGTGGCCGCGGCGCTCGTTCCCGCCGCCCCGTGGCGCGACCGCAGGGTCGTGCTCGACGCCGACGCGGGGCTCGTGGTGGATCGCGTGAGGCTCGCCACGGACGACGGCGCCGACGACCCCCGCGGCGAGGGAGCGGCCGAATGGATCGACCAGGAGGGTTCACGCCGACTGCGGCTGCATCTGCCGGAGTCGGCCCTGGGCACGATGCATCCCGTCGTCGTCGTCGGCGCGGCCCACTTTCCGGCACGCGCCCGCGCCGATGCCGGACGCGCGACGGCGGCGCTGCCGCTGGTGTGGCCCGGGAAGGAGGCGTGGGCCGGCGGAGGGGTGCGCGTCGAGTGCGACGCGGGGCTCGCGCTGGCGGACGTGGAGATCGAGGAGGGGCTCGCCGTCGGGGATGCGATCGCCGCGGGCTGGCCGCTTCCCGCCGACGTCGCGCCGGCCGGGGCGGCGCTGGCGATGCTCCACGTCGAGGCCCAGGGCCCGGGTGCGAGCGTGCGCGTCGAGGTGCTGCCCGACACACCCGACCTCGACGTTGCCCGCGTCACCACGGTCGACGTGACGACTGCGGGCATCGTGGGGCGGGCGGAGTGCGACCTTCGCGTCCGCCGCGGCAGCGCCTTCGAGATCTCGGGCCGGATCGCCGACGGATGGTTCATCGACGCCGTGGAGGCGTTCGAGCGAGCCCGCGACGAGGACGCCCCGTCGCCTTCCCCCGCCGAGCCGGTCGAGTGGCGGGTGGCGCGCGACGCGCGGGGCGCGATCCTGCGGGTGGAGTTGCCGACGGCGGCGACACCGAGCCGCGGTCTCTCCCTGCGGATCGTCGGCCACCGTGCGGGGATCGACACGGACGATCCCTTCGTCTGTCGCGACATGGACATGGTACGGCTCGACGGGGAGGCCGAGGGGGCGGCGGGATTGGCGCTGGTGTCGGCCCCCGAGACGACGATCGAGACGGCCTCGGGCCTCGGCGTACGCAACGGCCTGCCCGTCGATCCGCCGCCGCGGCTGGCAGCGCTGCTGCCGGCGACGGCGGTGCGGGCCTGGATTCCGGCGGAGTCGGCGGCGCTCGCCGGGAAGGCGGTCCTCCTCGAGCGCCGTGCCGCCGTGGAGGGGACGACGCGCGTGGTGCTCACCGCGCGGGACGATCGCCTCTCGCAGGCGTTCACGTTCGCCTGCCGCCCGGGAACGGCCGCGCTCGACGCGATGGTCGTCCACTTCTCCGAGCCGACCGACGACAGCCTCGAATGGACGCTCCTTCCCCCGGCGGACTCCGCCATCTCCGTGCGACGTCTGCAGACGCCGGCCAGCCGGGAGGAGGGGGGCGAATCGTGGCTGGTCGAGTTCCAGCCGCCCCTGCGGGCCGAGGCGGGGATCCGGGCCACACGCTCCGTGCCGTTCACCGGTCCGCTGCCGGTGGGGCTGGCGTGGATCGAGGGGAGCGGGCGCGAGGATGGCCGCGTGGCGGTGGTCAACGCCGGCCGGCGCCGGCCGTGGATTCTCAATCACCGCCTCGGCGAGCTACCACCCGCGACCGCCGTGGCCGACGAGACCCCGCAGAAGGGGACGCTGGCGGAGTTCACCTACGACTCGGCTCTGGCCGCCGGCGGCCCCGCCGCCGAACTTCTCCCCGGCCGGCGCGACCGAGACGAGGACGCCCGCGCGTGGGTGTGGCGCGAGGAGACGACCTGCTGGTGCCACCCCTCCGGCTCGACCGAGTACGAGACGCGCTTCGACATCGAGAACCACGGCCGCTCGCGTCTCGCGCTGACGCTGCCGCCGACCGCGGTGGCACGCGGCGTGGTGATCGACGGCGCGACGGTGTCCTCGACGGCGGAGGCGCGGGGAGGGTCGCTCCCGATCGATCTGCCCCCCGACCGGCGCTTCGTTCGCTTGGTGGTGCGCAGCGAGATCGGCGTCGCGACGGGGCGCGGCGCATGGCGCGTGGCGCTGTCGACGACCGGGATCGACATGCCGGTGCTGGAGCGTGCCTGGGAGGTGCTGCTCCCCGACGGAGTCGAGCTGCTCTCCGCCTCCGCCGGGCTCCGCGAAGTGGCTTCCCGGTCGCCGGGCTGGCTCGAGCGGCTCCTCCCGGTGAGCGTCCGACCGCGAGACGGGGCGGCCGCGGCACCGCCCCTGCCACGCGGCAGACGCGCCACCATCGATGCCGGCTTCCGGGAACGGTCCTTCGTGCAGCCCTCGGCGACCGGGGACGCGGCGATCCTCCTGGTGCAGTCGCGCTGGTTGTGGGGGGCGACGTTGCTCGTCTGCCTCGCGCTGGGGACGCTCGGCCTCTCCATGCGCCGCCGGATGGCCCGCCTCGCGGTCGCGGTGGCGATGGCGGTGGCGGCCCAGTGGATTCCGATGCCTTTCGACGGCCTGGCACGCGCGGGGCTGTGGGGTCTGGCCGCCGCGGCGTTCCTCCGCTGGGGACTGGGGCAGCGGCGTCCGGCAGGGGGGCTGACGCTCGTCGCGGCGATCCTCACCGCGGCCGCCCAGTCGGCCTCCGCGGCGCCGGTCGCACGGGACGCGCCCGAGCCCCCCCCGGAGGGCTCCTGGCCGGTGTACGTGGTCACCTCCGCCGCGGCGTCGGGGGCAGGGGGCGATGCCGTACCGGGACGCCGCACGGCGCTGGTGCCTGAACCGCTCCTCGAGGCGCTGTCACGGGCCTCCGTGGAACGGTCCGGTGCGGGGGTGCGGGTCGTCGCCACGAGGCTCGACGCCGATCCCTCCTCCGCGGCATGGAGTCTGGCGATCGACGTCGACGTCGACGCGGGAAGCCTGCTGTCGCTGCGTCAGGCAGGGGACGCCACTTTCGTGCCTGGGAAGACGGAGGTCGACGGCGTCGTCGTCAGCCCCACCGCCGACAGCGGTCCGCGACTGCTGCGCGTCGGGTTCGGTGCAGCCGGCCGCCATCGGGTCGAGGTCGGACTCCAGGTCGATCCGGTACGCGCCGGCGACGTCGCGTCGGTGCTGGTGTCGCTCCCGATCGCGGCGCGGAGCGACGTCGCGGTCGTCGGTGCCCCGGCGCGCCAAGGCCCCTCGACCGTGCAAGTCGACGTCCCCGCCGACTCCGGGCCACCGCGTCCGGCACGCTCCGTCGAACGAGACGGCGCGGCGGTGACGTTCGACGCCTGCCGCGCCGCCTGGGCACGTGTGGTGTGGTCCGCCGACCGTCGCACGCCGTTGGCCGACGCGCCCCCGATCGTCGAGAGCGGCAACGTGCTCACGTGGCGTGACGGCGGCTGCGGCCTGACTGCGACCTACCGGATCGACGGCTCGAACCAGATCGTCCGCGGCGTGGTCGTTCGAGCGGATCCACGTCTCGGTCCGGCGCGGGTGGCCGACCCGGCGCTCGTCGTCACGCCGCTGGGCGCCGGTCGGTGGTCGGTCGCGCCGGTCGCGCCGCGGCGCGGGGCGTGGAACGTCGAGGCGTCCTTCGCGTTGACGGTGGCCGATCCCGTGGGGACGTTCGACGTTCCCGGAGCCTGGCTCGAGTCGACCGTCGCCGACACCCGGTCGGTGCAGGTCGTCGCCGCGGCCGATTTGACGCTGCGTGCCACGGCGCCCGAGGACGCGGTGCCGATCCCGCCGCGGCCCGACGGACCCGCCGCGGCGTGGCGTGTGGAAGCGGGCCGTGCCGGGCGGTTGCCGGAGGGGGAGTCCAAGGCGAACGGCACGGCGGCGCCGGCCAGACGGGCGGGCATCGGGGCCACCGGCCGGATCGTGGTGGAACGACGCCGGTCCCCGCTGCGCGGCAGCCAGCGCGTCGATCTCGAGTACGCCCGGGACCGGGTGCGCGTCCGTCTCCGGGCGCGGCTGGACGCGGTGGGGTCGGCGCTCGTCGCGGTGCCGATCGAGATCCCCCTGGCCGGCGAGGTGGAGCGGGCGACGGTCCGAGAGGAGAGAGGCCCGGACGGGAGGGACGGCGCCGGCGACCTCGTCGATCTGCGCTGGCACCGTGCGGCTCCCGACAGGATCGTGGCGGTGCTGCAGCGACCGCGGGCCGGGACGTTCATTCTCGAGGTGGTGGTGACGATCCCGGGCGCTCCGGCTCCGTTCGGCCCACTTCCGCTCGTGCGCGCTTCAATCGATCAGGCCGGCCCCACGACGGTCACGTGGACCGCACCCGACGGCGCCGCAGTGCGGGTGGCCGACGATACGGCCGCCGATCCGGCTGCGATCGAACCTTCGGCCGCGCCGGCCGCGGCGAGCGGGAGCATCGACGTGGCGGCGGACGCGACGCCCCCGTCGGTCCGCTGGGTGGAGGACCCTGCCGAACCGGCCGACGCGTCCGCCGACAAGGACGGGGAGGAGAGCGACGCGTCCCCGCTGCCCGGCACGCCCCCGATCGAGCCCCCGGCGGACGCGATCGAGCCGCGCGTGGAACTGGCCGAGACGCGCCTGGCGATCGACGAGAAGGGCCGGGCGTGGGGAGTCGCGCATTTCGATCTGGTCGCGGCCCGCCCCTGGCTGCGGCTCCGCCTGCCCCCCGGGATGCGCTTGTTCGAGGTCTTCGTGGACGGGAGGGTCGCCAACGACGCCGTCCCGGCGCGGGACAGCGCGGCCGACGGCGCGGAGGTCTGGGAAGTGCGCCTCCTCGACGTCGGCTGGCCGCGGTCGGTGGTCGTGGTCTTCGCCGGCGACCTCCCCGACGGCGCGCCGCGACGCGCGGGAGTGGAGATCGGCGCGCCGCTGATCGAAGGGCTCCCCTGTCGGCGCCGGGCATGGGTGGTCGAGGTGCCGGAGGGGCTCTCCGCACGGCCCGCGCCCCCGGCCCGGATCGTCGATGGCGGCGACCTCGCCGGGGAGCGCGTCGCGGCGATCGACCGGCTGGCGCCCGTGTTCGACGCCGCGATCGCCCGGGCCTCGGCCGACGACGGGCGGCGGTTGGAGGACTTCCGCCTCCAGCGCCGTCGCGAAGCGGCGCAGCCGGTTCCCCCGGCGTGGGAGCAGGCGGCGGTCCGGGCGGGACGGTCGGGAGGCGGATGGGCGGCGCCGGTGTCTGTCCTCGAGGCGATCGAGGGGGCCGATCGGGCCGCCCTCCAGGTAGCGGTCGTCCGGCGTGCCGACGATTCCTTCGCCGGACGGGTCTGGGCCAGCTTGGCGCTGCTCGTCGGCTGGTTCGGCCTGGACGAGGTCCGTCGGCGGACGACGCTGGTGTCGCGCGTCGCGACGGCGCTGGTGTCGAATCGGGCGGCGGCGCCGGCCGCCGCGCTCGTGCTCGGTGCCGCCTGGGTGGGGAGCCTCGATCCCGCCTGGCCGGGCTGGCTGGCCATCGCCGGGGGAGTCGCCACGTTGGCCGCGTGGGGGCTGCGATCGGGGCCCGACGAGCCGCCCCGGCGTCCCCGCCGGGGCGGGCTCGGGG